>JAUIGO010000090.1 GCA_030429955.1 Bacteroidia bacterium | reverse complement strand
ATTTCGGCAACTCCCATTGCTGGTCTGAATTGTACAAAGTCCGTGGCTTTCTCAGCTTCTTGCCAAGCAGGATCATTAAGTACTCCGTCAATTTTTGGAGGTGTGGCAGCGCGTTTAAGGTTTAGAAATTTTTTGTCTTGTGCATTAACGGAATTAAAAAATAATGCAATACAAAGAAACAGATAGTAGCGGTTCATTTTTTGATTGATTGATTGATTGATGATTTTGTTTAAAGACCGAAAAAAAATGTAAATGTTACAGTCTTTAACAAATCTAGTATTCAATTTTGCACTGAACTGCTAATCAAACGTTAAAAAAATTAATAAATTGTTAATACTTAGTAAGTAACGGTTTAATATTAAGACTGATTTATTTTGCTTATTTTTAAAACTTTATAACTAAGTCAGAACTCAAACATTCAAAAATGCCATATAAAAAATTTGAAGAGTATAACATCAAAGTTACAGATGATGTAAAAGACAGATACAAAAATATTATTAAGGACTTGGGAGAAGATACTGATCGTGAAGGACTTGCCAAAACACCAGAGCGAGCTGCAAAAGCGATGCAATTTTTAACTCAAGGCTATCAGCAAGATGCTGAGAAAATCTTGAAAAGTGCCATGTTTAAAGAATCGTATAATGAAATGGTTATTGTAAAAGATATAGAGTTGTATTCTTTATGCGAACATCATATTTTGCCATTTTTTGGTAAAGCGCATATTGCTTATATTCCTGATGGACATATTGTTGGATTGAGTAAAATTCCTAGAATAGTTGATGTGTTTGCAAGACGTTTACAAGTCCAAGAGCGATTAACAGAACAAATTTTAAATTGTATTCATAACACTTTAAAACCGCAAGGTGTTGCTGTGGTAATTGAAGCATCTCACATGTGCATGATGATGCGTGGTGTGCAAAAGCAAAACTCAGTAACCACTACTTCAGGTTTTAGAGGAGCTTTTAAAAATATGGAAACCAGAACTGAATTTTTGAAGCTAATAAGTGAAAAGCTGTCATAATAATTTTGGTATGTTTATTGTTGTATTTTTATAAAACAATACACTATGAATTTTAAAAACACAAGTAAATATAAAATGCTAGCATTAAGCTTACTATTTGATGCTATAGGTTTTATTACTTTTATTGATATTATTTGGGCTCCAGTTTCAGCTTACCTTATGACCAAAATGTACAAAGGTCAAACTGGTAAAATCGCAGGAACAATTTCTTTTATAGAAGAAATCATTCCTGGATTAGATATTATACCAACTTTTACCATCACATGGTTTTATGTGCATGTGATTAGAAGTAAAGCAAAAGAAACCATTATTGAGGTTTAGAAAATAAACTAAAGATTATAAGTTAACCCCAAAGTGAAATTTCTTTCCATATTGGCTATTCCATCTGACTTTAAACGTGACAGATGATTGATATACATTTTATCTGTGATGTTATTTGCCGAAAAATTGAAACTCAACTCGTTGCTGAACAGCTTGGTTTTTGCTCCAAATCCTGCGCTTAATAAACTGTAGCCATTTGTCATGGTTTCAAACTGACTTACATTATTTTGTTCTAACTTAGTCCTGTAAGTTATAAAGGCGTAACCTTCTTCTAAAAGTTTAGTGCTAAATTCAACACGAATGGTATTATTGATTGTGTTCGCTGGAATTAAAGGTAAATAATCGTCATTCTCTTGTTTTCCAGTGACAGTTTCAAAGCTACTTTGTAAGTGCAACCAATCTAGAGGATGTGGATGAAAATGAAACCCAAACTCACCACCATATAAATTAGCGTTCTCCTGTAAATAGATATAAACAGGATCTTCATCAATAATGTCTCCATTTGGAGATAAGAAAATATAATTGTTCACCTTATTGTAAAAAGCATTTGCGAAAACCTCAATGTGCTCATTTTTGAATTCTAAAGATAAATCGGTTTGAAAGTTTTGTTCGCTTTCTAAATCAGCATTTCCTATTTCGTATCTATTGGTGCCTTCATGAGTTCCATCTGATGCTAATTCTGCAAGGTTAGGTGCTCTAAATCCTGTTGCTAAATTCAAACGAAGTGATATTTGTTTAAATACATTTGTCTTTACTCCAGCAGCACCATTAAAGCTGTTGAACGATTTATTAAATCCATTATTAATATTGATTGTTCTATTGTCAAACCTTGCACCAATTTGCACATCAGCTTTTTCAAAGTGGATGTGTGACGTTGCCAATACACCAATATCATTGGTAGTTGCATCAGGTATCAATAATTCTTCACCATAATTGGTATTGGTTTGGTTCATACCTTGAACTCCGAAAATGGTTTCAAATTTCCCCATTTGAGGAAGATTGTATTTCACATCATAATTAAAGGTTTTAAGTTTCATGTGAAGTGCTGCTTCTAGTATTTCTTCATGCTCTTCGTCATCATGGTCATCATGGTCATCTTCGTCGCCATGGTCATCATGATCGTGATGTTCTTCAAATTCCTTTCTGTCATTGTATGTGTAGCCAATATCAACATTCAACTTGCTGTTTTTTAAAAATATTGTTGACTTTGAGCTAAAAATATGATTGTTTATTTTCTGATAAGGAAGTAGAGGAGTTGTATTTGTATTTTGAGCTTCGATACCTTCTGTTAAACCTAATTCTGATGAGTTTATATTGTATCTGAATTCAGTTTTAAAATTGTTATTCTGAAAACCTAAAGCCGTTTTTAAGTCACGTTCATTAAAGCGAGTATTGGTTACTCTATAATCTTCGGTTTTATAATCACCATGCTTAGCCATGCTTCCTCTGATAATAAACTTAAAATTATCTGACGATGCTTTGTAGCCTAAATTTGTATTATAACCTTGTGTATTGGTAAAATAGTTTACATTTAGATCTCCTTGAGAAGTGTTGTCAGAAGCAAAACGCTCCGGATTAATATATAAAACACCACCTAGAGCATCACTACCATAGAGCAAAGATGCTGGTCCTTTAATGACTTCAATACTTTCAATACCTGCGTCATTTAAGCCAAGTCCATGTTCTGAACCAAATTGCTGATTTTCCAATCTTACGCCTTGCGCATAAACCAGAACGCGATTGCTACTTAAACCTCTAATCACTGGCTTGCCTATGCTTTGACCTGTTGAAATACTCTCTACACCAGGAATTGCTGTTATGCCTTCAGATAGCGTTACTAAACCATTGGCTTTTAAATCTGCAATTTTTTGTTGCTCAACTTTCATGACATTTTCACTTTGCAGTTTGTGAAAAGGTGTTGAGATAATGATTTCCTCCATTTCAATTGCTGAAGGTGATAAGATAATATCTAACATTTCGTTTGTAGGAAGATTTATCTGGTTGGAATAGGTTTCAAACCCAATAACTGAAACGACTAATTTATAATTGCCATTTGGTAAATTTGTTAATTCAAAATTACCATGTTCATCAGAGATGGTACCTTTTTCCAGTTCTGGAAAGTAAACATTAGCAAAGGCTATTGTTATGTTTGTTTGTTTGTCTTTTATGTTTCCTTTGAGTGTGTTTTGTGAAAACACATTTGCTGATACCAATAGTATCAGACAGCTTACTAAATATTTCATTTGATAGTGTTATTAATTTAAATTGATAAACAATTGTTGATATCTGATTTAAATTAATTGTGGTGGACCACGAAGCGAAGGTTGTTCAGGTTGTAAATTCTTGTAGAACGATTTATAAAGATTGTCTACATGAAGTATTTGTATTGTTGTTTCAAAACGATAAGTTTCAGGCTGAAAATTAAAGGCATGGCTTAATTTGAATTTATAAAACTCACAATCAAGGTCTAACTCATGATAGTGGCTCTTTTGAGGTGTTTTACAAACGTCGTGCTTATGGGTTTCAAAAGCATGAGCCAGTTTAACAAAAGAAGGCACAAGTAAGGCTACAATAAGTACTACAAGACTAATTTTATAACCTATATGTGCTTTTAGTTTTTGCATTATTCTTTTGTATATCTTCCTAATCCAACTCGTTTACCAAGTCTTTTTAAAAAATCTCTAAAAAAAGCATATTGCCCAAAAATCCAAGCAATCGATATTAATAGGATTTGATAAAAAATGAGTCCAATAATAACATAAAGAAACCAATATATAAAGACATTTAAGTTTTCTTTAGTAAATCCGATGACATTCATGATGGGTTTACTAATAAATGCAGATGTTGATCCAGTAATTGCAAACACAAGGAAAATGCGTATCATTTCCCATTTATAGTCTACAATCCATTTGTTTTCCAATTTTTTAAAGCAGAAGAGGAAAAACTTCAATAATAAAAAATAGAGTATTGCAGATAATATGACTAAATAAGGAATGTTTGAAGACTCGTGTCTGTTAAAAAAAATGCCAGCAATTTTATAAGAACTATAAATTAATGCTATAATTCCTAAGATAGGGAAGAGCAGTTGCCAATTGTGTTGTATTTCCCAACGAGTTTTAAATTTTTGCATACCAAGAAATCCGATGCAAATATACTACCAGAAATTAAATTCTTGGAACTAAACCTGATAATTGTTGTTTATAGTGCAATTGAAAATAAATGAAATAATTATAAAGTTTGTAATTAACCTCATAACCATAATCAATTGAAGGGTTATAGTCAATTTGCATTTCGTAAAGCTTTGGATCATAAACCGATGGCTGTAACACTCGTCTATTCCATTCAGATACATAAATTTGGTTTCTTCCCTCAAGAAACTCTTGCGAATAGTAACCTTCAGGTTTTGCCATGCGCTCCAGCCAAGACTCAAAACCTGGCTCTATGATAATGATTTCATACTCGAGTTCATCATTGGCAATTCTTACTGTATCCTTCTCAGTCGTAGCTTTATCTTTTTTTTGAGATGGTGCTTTTTCAGTGGTTTTGCAACTCACAATAAAAGCCAATAAGACTAGTGATGCTATTAACTTTTTCATCGTTTTGTTTTTATTTAAAGTTACAAAAATTGTTCCAAATGCTTATTAATCTTAGCATTCTTTAACATAAATAAAGCCAAACAAAACTGTTTGGCTTTTAAGCTATATTAATAAGTGTTTATCGTTTTCCGAAAAGACCTCCAAGCAAACCGCCTAGTCCACCTTTCTTTTTATTGCCACCTAAAACCATTCCAGCTACGTCATCAATAACACTTCCATCTCCATCTGCATCTAAAATAGACTCTAGGAAACTTTGTTCTTGCTGTGGCGAGTTTCCTTTAATTAATCCACCAAGTAAACCTTCTAAGCCACTGGAGCTATTAACCTGTTGTTCTCTTTTTTGTTTACCTAAAACTCCCATAAGTATTGGAGCAGCTACTTTTAAGATTTGAGCCACTGAGCCAGCATCCATTCCAGATTTTTGGCTTAAGGCTGTTTCAACAGTTCGTTGTTTGTTTCCTAAAACATGATTAAGAATTTTCCCACCATCATCCATAACATCATTTGAAACTCCACCTCCAAAAAGGCCTCCTAGATTGTCAAGAATACTTCCATCATGTTTGTTTTCTAATGCTCCTAATAATCCCTGAGCCCCTTCAGGTGTTGCTGCATTTCTTTTCATAGCTTGCATTAACACTGGTAAAGCCATCGTTAATATGCTATTTGTTTTGTTTTGATCTTGTCCAGTTTGGGTAGATACACCACTGACAATTGTTTTTCCTAAATCACTGTTTAGTAAGTCTAATATTCCTGACATAATTTAAATTTAATGAGGTTAATGTGAATGTGTTAAGGTACAAAAAAAGTCCTAACATCTATAGTTAGGACTCCATTATGCTTATTTGGTCACATTTGTTTTTTTACTATCCAAGAATACTAATAATTTGTGAGGCTAATTCTTCTCCAATTCTATCTTGTGCTTCATTTG
>JAUIGO010000030.1 GCA_030429955.1 Bacteroidia bacterium | reverse complement strand
GTTGCCAAAATGAAGTTATTTTCTTTTTAACACAGTTTTTACTGCTTTTTGTATAGCATCACTATTTAAACCATATTTTGCCATAAGCTGCTCTGGAGTACCAGATTCACCAAAAGTATCCTTGGTTGCAACAAACTCTTGCGGTGTTGGTTTATGCTGAGCTAAAACTCTTGAAACACTTTCACCAAGACCACCAAGATAGTTGTGCTCTTCAGCTGTAACTACACAACCTGTTTTAGATACAGAATCTAAAATGGCTTTATCATCTAAAGGTTTTATAGTGTGTATGTTAATTACCTCTGCAGAGATGCCAGATGCGTTTAAGGCCTTTGCCGCTTCTAAAGCTTCCCATACTAAATGACCCGTTGCAACAATGGTAACATCATTTCCGTCAGTCAACTTTACAGCTTTACCTATTTCAAAAGTGCCATTTTCTGGTGTGAAGTTTGGTACTTTTGGTCTTCCAAATCTTAAATAAACTGGACCATGATGTTTAGCAATGGCTAATGTTGCAGCTTTAGTTTGGTTGTAATCACAAGTGTTAATTACTGTCATACCTGGTAACATTTTCATTAACCCAATGTCTTCAAGTATTTGATGCGTTGCTCCATCTTCACCAAGTGTCAGTCCAGCATGTGAAGCACAAATTTTCACATTCTTACCTGAATAAGCTATGGATTGACGAATTTGATCGTAAACACGCCCTGTTGAAAAGTTCGCAAACGTTCCAGTAAAAGGAATTTTACCACCAATGGTTAAGCCAGCTGCAATTCCCATCATGTTTGCTTCAGCAATTCCAACTTGGAAAAAACGTTCAGGGTTTTCTTCAATAAACTTGTCCATTTTTAAAGATCCAATCAAATCGGCACAAAGGGCAACAACATTAGGATTGGTTCTTCCTAATTCAGCTAAACCTGCTCCAAATCCACTTCTTGTATCTTTTTTTTCTGTATATGTGTATGTTTTCATAAGCCTCCCTAAATCCCTCCAATGAGGGACTTTTATTAGATTATATTTAATTAATTTTTAATGCTTTTTATTTTTAGTTCAGTTTTCTTCCCCTTTGGGGAAGTTAGAAGGGGCTTTTAATAATCTCCTAATGTTTCTGGGTTTTGTGCTAAACCAATTGCTAATTGCTCGTCATTTGGTGCTTTTCCGTGCCAAGCATGTGTATGCATCATAAAGTCTACACCATTTCCCATCACAGTTTTGAGTAATACACAAACTGGTTTTCCGTTTCCTGTTTTTAATTTGGCTTCAGTCATTCCTTTTCTAATAGCATCTATATCGTTACCATTTTCAATTTCTATCACTATCCAATCAAAGGCTTCGAACTTTTCTCTAATATTTCCCATTGGCAACACAGTATCAGTAGAGCCATCAATTTGCTGACCATTTAAATCAACTGTAGAAATTAAATTATCAACCTTTTTAGCCGAAGCATACATGATAGCTTCCCAGTTTTGACCTTCTTGTAACTCGCCATCACCATGAAGACTGTATATTAAATGCTTATCTCCATTCAATTTTTTTGCTTGTGCAGCTCCTATAGCGACTGACATTCCTTGCCCTAGAGAACCTGATGCGATTCTAACTCCTGGAAGTCCTTCATGAGTCGTTGGATGTCCTTGCAAGCGAGAGTTAATCAATCTAAAAGTGTTTAATTCATCAATTGGGAAATAACCTGAACGTGCTAATACGCTATAATAAACAGGAGAAATATGACCATTAGACAGGAAGAATAAGTCTTCGCCAATACCATCCATATCAAAACCGTCATTACGTTCCATAAGTTCAGAATATAAAGTCACGAAAAATTCAGCACAGCCTAGTGATCCTCCAGGATGCCCTGAGTTTACTTTGTGTACCATTCGTAATATATCTCTACGAACTTGTGTGGTTAAATCCTTTAAATGTTGTGTGTTTGCCATAAGTAGTTCTTTCAAATTTCCGAGCAAAAATAAACCATTACTTAAGCTTGTCAAAACAAGGTATAAAGCACTTATTAACGAAATGCTATGATTTGCTAACAATTTAATAGCTTGTTAAGACCTTAATGCAATTTTGTTAATTATCTTTGCTCGCTGTTAACACAGATATATGATTTTTAAGCTAGAAGGCAAAGATTCACAAAGTAAAGCAAGAGCAGGGCAAATCACTACAGATCATGGCGTTATTGAAACTCCAATTTTCATGCCTGTAGGTACTGTTGCTTCTGTTAAGGGAGTTCATCAAAGAGAATTGAAAAATGACATCAATCCTGATATTATTTTAGGAAATACCTATCATTTATATCTTAGGCCTCAAACGTCAATTTTAGAACAAGCTGGTGGATTGCATAAATTCATGAATTGGGATAGAAATATTTTAACCGATTCAGGTGGTTATCAAGTGTATTCATTATCTGCCAATAGAAAAATTAAAGAAGTAGGTGTCAAGTTTAAAAGTCATATTGATGGTAGCTACCATACCTTCACACCAGAAAATGTAATGGAAATTCAGCGAACCATTGGTGCAGACATCATCATGGCGTTTGATGAATGTACACCTTATCCTTGCGATTATAATTATGCCAAACGATCTATGCACATGACGCATCGTTGGTTGGATAGATGTATCAATCATCTTGAAAAAACACCATTAAAGTATGATTATAATCAAGCCTTTTTTCCAATAGTGCAAGGCAGTACCTATAAAGATTTACGCCAACAATCAGCAGAATATATCGCAAATGCTGGAGCAGTAGGTAATGCCATTGGTGGATTGTCTGTTGGAGAACCAGCTGAAGAAATGTATGCCATGACTGAAGTGGTTTGCGAAATTCTACCAGAAGATAAACCTCGTTATTTAATGGGAGTTGGTACACCAATAAATATTCTTGAAAATATTGCGTTAGGCATAGATATGTTTGATTGTGTAATGCCAACCAGAAACGCAAGAAACGGAATGCTATTTACAGCTCATGGTACTATTAACATAAAAAACCAAAAGTGGGCAGATGATTTTTCACCTATTGATGGTATGGCAATTACATTTGTAGATACAGATTATTCAAAGGCATATTTGCGTCATCTATTTAGTGTGAATGAAAGGCTAGGAGCACAAATTGCAACCATACATAATTTAGGCTTCTATTTGTGGTTGGTAAGAGAAGCTAGAAAACATATCTTAGCAGGAGATTTTAGAATTTGGAAAGAAGCTATGGTAAAACAAATGGATAAGCGTTTGTAAAGAGTATGAAAATTTTAGATTGGTACATATTAAAGCGTTATTTAATAACATTTTTGTTAATGATATTGCTGTTTATACCAATAGCTATAACGGTAAATCTTGCCGAGAAGATTGATAAAATATTAGCAAATAAAGTGCCTTTTGGAGAAGTCGCAATATATTACCTAGATTTTTCTATCTACTTTGCCAATTTACTATTCCCTTTGTTTTTGTTTTTATCTGTGATTTGGTTTACCTCTAAGCTTGCCAATAACACAGAAGTTATTGCTTTTTTAAGTTCAGGAGTATCATTTTGGCGTTTTTTAAGACCTTATTTTATTGGAGGATTTATTGTTGCAGGATTTTCATTATTATTAGGTATGTATTTAACACCTAAAGCCAGTAAAGGGTTTAATGAGTTTACCTATAAATATTTAAAGGGTGGAAGCAAGGATAAAGACACCGAAAACCTGTTTAGGCAAATTAATGATAATGACTATATCTACGTTAGTAATTTCGATACCAAAACAAGCACAGGAAGATTTTTTTCATTAGAGCATTTTGATGGTAATGAGTTAAAGTTTAAAATTAAAGCCGATAGAATTTCGTTCATACCAAAAGATTCAACATATAGATTGGTTAACTATAGTAAACGTATTATAGGAGTAACAAATGATAAAATTATTTACCTTAGAAATAAAGACACCATATTCAATTTTGAACTCGAAGACTTAACACCTCCAAAATATGCAGCCGAAATTTTAAGTTATGCAGAACTTAACGAATTCATTAAAAAAGAAGAAGCGCGAGGTTCATCAAATATTGGGCGATATAAAGTGGTGCAGTACAAAAAATGGAGCTTACCAGTTTCGGTGTTTATTTTAACCATTATAGCAGTTGCAGTATCTTCTATAAAACGCCGTGGAGGCATGGGATTTAACCTTGCTCTAGGTGTGTTTATTGCCATGATATATGTGTTTTTTGACAAAGTATTTGGGGTTATGGCTGAACAATCAGATTTTTCGCCTGCTGTTGCAGTTTGGTTTCCTAATGTGGTTTTTGGTATTTTAGCTATCTATCTGTTGTATAATGCCAAACGCTAAACTAAAGAATTATCTGCACCTTCATCTTTTAGTATTTATTGCTGGTTTTACTGCTATTTTAGGTGAACTTATTTCCATAAATGCAATTTCGCTCGTTTGGTTCAGAATGAGTATGGCTGGAATCTTAATGTTTATTTACATTAAGATTAAAAAAATAAAACTGAAGGTTAATCCTAAATCGATTATAAAATTTTCAATAGCTGGAATTTTTATAGCATTGCATTGGATTACTTTTTTCGAATCCATTAATCAATCAACCGTTTCAATTGCATTAGCGATGTTTTCAACAGGAGCATTCTTTGCGTCACTTATTGAGCCCTTGTTTTATAAACGTCGTGTTATTTGGTATGAAATTCTGTTTGGAATAATTGTAGTAATTGGTGTTTGGATTATCACAAGTACTGAATTTAAATATTTAAGTGGCATCATTTTAGGAATTTTATCAGCATTATTTATATCAATGTTTGCAGTAATTAATGGGAAATTGGTAGAACAGAATTCAGCTACTGTAATTTCGTTTTATGAATTTATAAGTGGCGTTATTTTTATTTCAATTTTCATTGCACTTTTTAGAGGAGGATTTGATATAACTTTTTTCAGTTTATCAACCAATGATTGGTTTTATTTGTTCATTTTAGCATCTGTATGTACTGCTTATGCATTTATCGCAGCAGTTCATGTTATGAAACATATTAGTCCATTCACTGTTGTGTTAACCTTTAATTTAGAGCCTATATACGGAATAGTTTTGGCTATTATTTTATTTCCTAAAGCTGAAAAAATGAGTGTCGAATTTTATATTGGTGCTTCACTTATTATTAGTACTGTAATTTTAAATGGTATTTTAAAAAACTCAAGGAAACAAAAAGCTAAAGTGCTGTAATCGTGTGACTTGTTTTATTTCATTTTAAATCTAAAATCAAAACGAAAAAAAAAGTGTAATTTTGTACACTAACTAAAAAACTAATCTTAATTTCTATGGAATACTTAGAATTTGAGTTACCTATAAAAGAACTTGAAGAACAACTTCAGAAATGTCAACTTATTGGAGAAGAAAGCGATGTTGATGTTACTGAAACTTGTAAACAGATTGAAAAAAAGCTAGCCGAAACAAAAAAGGATATTTATAAAAACCTTACGGCTTGGCAGCGTGTACAGTTATCACGTCATCCAAACAGACCTTATACGCTTGATTATATAAAAGCTATTTTTGGAGACTCATTTTTAGAACTTCATGGAGATCGAAATTTTAAAGATGATAAGGCAATGATTGGTGGTCTTGGGAAAATTGGGGACCAAAGTTACATGTTTGTTGGTCAGCAAAAAGGATATAACACCAAAACCAGACAGTATAGAAACTTCGGAATGGCAAACCCTGAAGGTTATCGTAAAGCATTACGCTTAATGAAAACAGCAGAAAAATTTGGGATTCCAGTAGTAACACTTATAGATACTCCAGGTGCTTATCCAGGATTAGAGGCTGAAGAACGAGGACAAGGTGAAGCCATAGCCAGGAATATTTTAGAAATGACAAGGCTTAAAGTACCAATCATTACTGTTATTATTGGAGAAGGAGCTTCAGGCGGAGCACTAGGTATTGGAGTTGGAGACAAAGTATTGATGCTGGAAAACACATGGTATTCGGTAATTTCACCAGAATCCTGTAGTTCTATTTTATGGCGCAGTTGGGAGTATAAAGAACAAGCAGCTGAAGCGTTAAAACTTACTGCCAAAGACATGAAAAAGATGAAGTTGGTTGACGAAATTGTAAAAGAACCACTTGGTGGCGCTCATAAAGACAGAGAAAAAACTTTCTTGACTGTTCGCGATGCCATTGAAAAAGCCTATAGCGAGTTTAAGAACTTATCACCAAAAGAATTAGTAAAACAACGCATGGAAAAATATTCAGAAATGGGTGTTTTTAAAGACTAATCCTTTTAAAATCATAGTATAAATGAATCTGAAGTTTATCGCTTCAGATTTTTTTATCGCTATCAACAAAATTTTCAACTTATTAACAATTGAAATGTTGACTTACAGTTAACAATGTTGTATATTAATAAAGTAAATTTCTTAACATTTTAGTTACATTCGTTGTCTTGAAAATTCAAGAATCAACTAACTGAAATTAAACCATTAAAGGCAGAATTTTGTCTAAATTAATACATGAAACAACCTAACCCAATACAAGGCCTTAAAGTAGATAAAAGCACAATTATTAGCCTGGAACGAGGTAAAATCCCTCCTCAAGCAATTGATCTTGAAGAAGTGGTTTTGGGAGCTATGATGATTGACAAGAAAGGTGTGGATGAAGTGATAGATATCTTAAGTCCAGACGCCTTTTACATGCAAAAACATCAGTATATTTTTGAAGCAATTTTTAAACTATTTGAAAACAGTGAACCCATAGATTTATTAACCGTTTCAAGCCAACTGAAAAAAGATCAAAGATTAGATCAAGTTGGAGGCGATTTTTATTTAATTTCTTTGACACAAAAAGTATCATCTTCTGCTCATATTGAGTTTCATGCTCGTATTATTTTGCAGAAATTTATTCAGCGAAGTCTCATTAAAATTTCAAACGAGATTATTGAAGATTCCTATGACGAAACCAAAGATGTTTTTGATTTATTGGATAAAGCCGAATCAAAGCTTTACGAAGTAACACAAGGTAACATCAAGAAATCTTCCGAAACGGCTCAAGAATTAGTAATTCAAGCAAAGAAAAAAATTGAAGAAATTTCTAATAAAGAAGGTTTAAGCGGTATTCCTTCAGGGTTTGATAAATTGGATAAGTTAACCTCTGGCTGGCAGGAAAGTGATTTAATTATCGTTGCAGCTCGTCCAGGTATGGGAAAAACTGCGTTGACCTTGTCTATGGCAAGAAACATTGCTGTAAATCAAAATATTCCTGTTGCTTTTTTCTCTTTAGAGATGGCATCAGTACAATTAATTACTCGACTTATTTCATCTGAAACTGGTCTGTCTTCAGAAAAATTAAGAACAGGACGCTTAGAAAAACACGAATGGGAGCAACTTAACGTCAAAGTAAAAAGTCTTGAAAAAGCACCATTGTTTATTGACGATACACCTTCGTTGTCTATTTTTGATTTGCGTGCGAAAGCCAGACGTTTAGCGTCACAACATGGTATCAAATTAATTGTCATTGACTATTTGCAATTAATGACAGCTGGAGGAAGCCAAAAAGGAGGAAACAGGGAACAAGAAATATCCATGATTTCTAGAAACCTTAAAGCACTGGCTAAAGAATTAAGCGTGCCAGTAATTGCCTTATCTCAATTATCACGTGCAGTTGAAACACGTGGTGGTAGTAAACGCCCATTGTTGTCAGATTTACGTGAATCTGGAGCCATTGAGCAAGATGCAGATATTGTTTCATTTATCTATAGACCAGAATATTATAAAATTGATGAGTGGGATGATGAAGAACGTACACCAACCGAAGGTCAAGCCGAATTTATTGTAGCCAAACACAGAAATGGTGGTTTGGATAACATTCGTTTAAAGTTTATTGGTCACTTAGGTAAGTTTGATAATTTGGATGATTTCGATACGCCTTTTGGTGAATTTCATAGTAAAATGAATGCAGCTGCCAATGATGATACGTTTAAAGCAGATAATTTTAGACAAGATCCAAATGATGCATTTGATGCTCCAGATGATGATAATGATGTGCCGTTTTAGAAGTTTTCAAGTGTTCCAATATTATTTTTTATATATTTGAATGATTACTCTCCCATAAATAATTAAGAATTTTTTAATAGCAACAATTTTTATTGTAAAAAACACTATTAATTTTTATTACTTAATTATGCCTAAAAAAATAAATATCCTCATAATTGATGACCACCCAATGATTGTAGAGTCTTACATAAGGGTGTTGGAAAGTTTCAATTCTATAAAATCAGAATTGGAATTACAAATTGAATTTTCACATAGCATATCTTCATCTATAGAAAAAATAGAAAACACAAATAAAGAAAATGTATTTGATGTGATTTTGCTCGACATTAGCTTACCAAGATGTCCAGAATATAAGCTAAATTCTGGCGAAGAATTAGGCTTATATATAAAAAAGAAGATTCCTAGTGTTAAACTAATTGTAATTACAATGTTTGATGACAATTTAAGATTACTAAACATTTTTGCTACCCTTAAACCTGAAAGTTTTATAATTAAAACTGAAATAAATGGCAATACTTTATTCCTTGCTTTAAACAATGTGCTGGAAGGAAATTCCTATTACTCAAAATCTATAAACGAACTCATATTAAAAAGAGCACCACAAACCATTGTTTTGGATAAAATATATACCATATTAATAGAATTATCCAATGGCTCTAAAATGAAGGAACTTAAAGAAATAATACCGCTCACTAAATCTGGTATCGAAAAACGAAAGCGATTGCTTAAAAAAATGTTTCAGGCTGAAAGCGATAGGGATTTAGTTATTTCAGCAAGAGAAAAAGGATTTATTTAAATTGTGTGCTTTTGCTTACTTTTTGTGAGCTTTTTTGTTTTATTTCTTAATTTTAAAAAACTACTTTGGCAAGTATAAAGCGGAAGCCGAAAAGCTTATAGAGTAGGTGTTATATTAAATATAAATTATATTTATGGAAAGTTTAAAGTTAAAGAAGTTTAACAATTTCGCAATTAAAAAAGATTCACTTAGAAATTTTAATGGTGGAGATGGATCAGGTTCTTCAAGAACTGAAGAATGTGGAGCTATGACTGGATTATTAATGTATGATACTCAAACAGATCATTATTCTGATGAATGTGGAGATTGGTCATTTGTTGGTTCGACCACGTGTCAGAAGTTTATAAATATGCAATAATTACTAGATTTTAAGCCTTAATTAGTTAATTTATTAGGGCTTATTTTTTATAATTCTACAAAATGAAAAAGCAAAAAATTCTGATGGCTATGCTAGCCTTATTAATTATTTGTTGTAAAGCTGAAAAAAAAAATATCTTTCTTCTTATTTAGATTATAAATCAGACACAGCATTATTATCACATCTTATAAGTGAAAACAATTGTAAAGCTAAAGACTCAATAGTTAAATTATTTAAATCAATTGATTATTATTCTCAGCTTCAAAGAGCACAAGAATATTGTAAAAATATTGAATTGATTGATGTTAATTTTATCGAAAACACAACTTTGAAAAATAATCTAGAAGAAATTTTTTTAAAGGATCAAGAAGTTAGACAGGGTTATAGTGATATAGTTGGGGTTAAAAATTATAATAAAAAGGAGATTGCAGATTTTTATTATAAAGAGGTTGCAAAAGTTGATTCTTTAAATTCGAACAATTTCAGAGTGATAATTAATCGTTTAGGGGAATGGCCTGGTTCAAAATATATCAAAAGAAAACCAGGAGAGCCTAAATTGGAAGTAATGATTGGTCACTTTCCAGAAAGTGATTATGTTGATTTTACCTTACAAGCTTATGAGGCTGCAAGATATAATACAGAATATTGGAGTAGAGTTATTGCAATGGTAAATTTCTCAAGAACTAGACCAATTGAAAAAAGCTATATTGAGAATTCTCAAATCATTATTCCATTTCGCTTTATAGATTTTAATAAATCCGAATTGATTATTGTAGAGAATGATATTATGCATTTGGAATTTGAAACAATCACAAATTCAACAATAACTCCAATTGGAGAAGATGGAAATATCATTACACTTACTTATGAGTTATCTAGTTCTCTAGAAAATCTAGATCAGAGAAAAAAAATTCTCAACCAAGCAAAAGGAATTTTGCAAGAAAAAGGATTAAAAGATGATTTTATTAAAATAGATTTTAATAAGGCAGACTATTACAATGATTATGTATTATTTTATAAGATCATTTTATGATTCATATTATAGTTTCAGAAGATTTTGATATTTCAACCAGAAAAACTGCTCAATGGTTTGATTTCTACAAAGAAGAAGTGTTAATAATAAATAAAAATGAAGAGGTTGTAATAAAATTTAACAATTTAAAAGATATTGTATTTTTTTATCAAGATAAGGAAATAATAATATCAGAAATCAAAAGTATATGGTTTAGAAGAAGTAGATTAAAAATAAACTATGTTGTTAATCATGAGATTAATGACAAAGATTTATTGAGCTACCATAATAAAACAAAACGTACAATTGAAGACTTTGTTAATTTCTTACTTTTTAATAATATCATAAGCCTAGGTAACCCTTTTTCTGGAAATGTAAATAAGTTAATTGTAAATGAATTAGCTTCAAATTTAGGTTTTAAAATCCCTAAGTCCACTTTAACAAGATGCCCAGATGAGCTAAATACTTGTTTTGAATCAAAACCTTTAATAACTAAGCTTCTAGTGCCTTTAGTTTTAAAGCAAGAAATAAACGATTTAAACTTTTTAACAATGTCTGTAGATAAAGAGATGATAAGAGAAAGTGATTTCTCTACTTCTTTTTTTCAGGAAGAAATAAAAAAAAGCTTTGAAGTAAGAGTTTTTTATATTCAAGGGAATTTCTTTAGTAAAGCTATTTTCTCTCAAAACGATGATCAAACTTCAATAGACTACAGAAACTATAATTTGTCCAAGCCAAACAGAGAAGTACCATTTAATTTGCCAAGCGAATTAAAAGCTAAACTAAATTCATTAATGACTAAGCTATCTCTTGACACAGGGTCTATAGACTTTATAGTGACGCCAAATAATGATTTTTTCTTTTTGGAAATTAACCCAGTTGGTCAATTTGGTGATATGAGTTATACATGTAATTATTATTTGGAAAAAAAAATAGTAGAATTATTAAATGGAGGATAAAAAATACCCAGCAAGCTATAACATAGCTATCAATAATAAATCATATAGTAAAAAAGATGCCATTTTGAAAAAAGTTCAAAAATGCAACATAAAAATTCAAAATAATATACAAAAAGTAAACTGTTCTTCACCTCCAAAACCCATATCAAAAATTATTGATTATGAAATTAATTAGATTTCAAAATTGTATCCCTGTTAAAGGACACAAAAGATCAGTGTTAATTGATCTGCAAAGAAATGATATAAAAATTATCCCTAATGGATTATATACAATTTTATTTACTCATAACGGTAAAACTATTCAGGAAATTAAAAAGGTGTATAAAAATGAATTTGATGATATAATTGATGAGTATGTAAAATTTATTTTAGATAATGAATTTGGGTTCATTAATGAAAATCCTGAAATGTTTCCCGAACTATCATTGGATTGGTTCTCTCCAAGTAAAGTAACAAACGCAATAATAGACATAAATGAAAAAAGCACCTTTTCAATAAAAACTGTGCTTTCTCAACTAACTATTTTAGGGTGTTTTAATTTGGAAGTTAGGTTTTTTAAAATTATCAACTTAGAAGAACTTAGGTATTTATTTAATTACTTAAAAGAAATTAACTCCTCAATAATTGGAGTGAGCTGCATTTTTAAGTATTCAAAGAACATAAATATAAATGAATTAAGTTTATTGATTAACCAATATCCAAGGTTAATTTCAGTAATAATTTATAGTTCTCCAGAATCAAGTCTAATAAAAAATGAACATCAAAATGGTTCATTTATTCAATTTGTAAAACAGGATGTTGATTCCGAAAAATGTTGTGGAATTATTAAAAAAGAATACTTTACGCTAAACCTATCGGCATTCACAGAATCTCAAAAATATAATTCTTGTCTAAATAAAAAAATATCCATCGACACAGAAGGTAATATCAAAAACTGTCCAAGCATGCCACAAAGTTTTGGTAACATAAATGACACTTCATTAGAAGAGGCATTAAATCATCTAGATTTTAAAAAATATTGGAACATTGCCAAAGATCAAATAGAAATTTGTAAAGATTGTGAGTTCCGTTATATTTGTACTGACTGTAGAGCATACAAAGAGAACCCAGACAATGATTATTCTAAACCTCTTAAATGTGGCTATAACCCTTATACAAATGTTTGGGAAGAGTGGAGTACCAACCCATTAAAGCAAAAAGCTATTGAATATTATGGGATGCAAGAATTGGTAAAAAAGAATGGCTAAATATTTTCCTTTTTACAAACAGGCAGATGCCAAAGACTGCGGTCCAACTTGTTTAAAAATAATTGCCAAACATTATAAAAAAACAATCTCCATTCAACATTTGCGTGCCGTTAGCGAGACCACACGTTCAGGTAGCAGTTTATTGGGCTTAAGCGAAGCATCTGAAAAAATAGGTTTAAGGAGTCTAGGTGTAAAAATAACTTTAGGACGATTATTGGAAGCTCCATTACCCTGCGTTTTACATTGGAACAAAAATCATTATGTTGTATTATATAAGACAAAAAATGAGACCTTTTATATTTCTGATCCAGCACATGGTTTGTTAAAATATCCCAAAGAAGAGTTTCTAAAATATTGGATTGGTAACAATGCTACAGACCAAACCGAAGAAGGCATAGCATTGTTATTAGAACCTACACCAAAATTTTACGATTCAGATTTTGATAAGATTGAACCAGATTTTGGGTTTCGTTTTTTGCTTAAGTATGTGTTCAAGTACAAAAAGTTTTTATGGCAACTTATCATTGGATTAATTGCTGCTAGTTTATTACAACTTATTTTTCCGTTTCTTACCCAAAGTGTTGTTGATGTTGGTATTAAGAATCAAGATATTCATTTTATATATCTCATCCTATTTGCACAATTGGCACTTTTCATCGGTAGGACAGCTATAGAAATTATTAGGGGTTGGATATTATTACATTTGAGTACTCGCATAAATATCTCATTGGTTTCAGATTTCTTCATCAAACTGATGAACTTGCCCATAGCTTTTTTTGATACAAGAATGACAGGCGATATCCTGCAACGCATCAATGACCATAAACGCATAGAGCGGATTTTGACTACATCTTCACTAAATGTACTATTCTCTATGGTTAATCTTATAGTATTCAGTTTTGTTTTGGCTTATTATAATTTGATGCTCTTTGGGATTTTTCTATTAGGGAGTTTCCTGTATTTCTTATGGATTATCATTTTTTTGAAAAAACGTAGGGATTTGGACTACAAGCGTTTTTCACAAGTAAGTCAAGAACAAAGTAAAGTCATTGAGCTTATTAATGGTATGCAGGAAATAAAACTCCACAATGCCGAAAAACAAAAACGTTGGAGTTGGGAGTTTTTACAAGCAAGATTATTTAAAATATCGATTGAAGGCTTAGCCTTGGAGCAATATCAAGGTGTAGGTTCTGGCTTTATTAACGAAGTAAAAAACATATTAATTACGGTTCTCTCGGCAAAACTTGTTATAGATGGTGATATCACTTTAGGTATGATGCTTGCTATTAGTTATATAGTAGGCCAGTTAAACTCGCCAATTGCCCAGCTAATTAATTTCATTAGAGAAGTACAAGATGCTAAAATATCGTTAGAGAGACTCAATGAGATACATAATAAAGAAGATGAGGAACAACAGGGTATTGAGAAAATAGTAGATATTCCAGCAGAAGCAAATATTACTTTATCAAAAGTATCGTTTCGGTATATTGGTTCAGACCAAATGGTGCTAAAGGATTTGGACTTGCTAATACCTTCCAATAAAGTTACAGCTATTGTTGGTGTAAGTGGAAGTGGCAAAACAACTTTAATGAAACTGTTATTAAAGTTCTATGACCCAAATAGTGGCCACATAAACATTAGAAACCATGACTTACAACATGTATCACAAAAAGCATGGCGACATGAGTGTGGCGTGGTGATGCAAGAAGGCTATATTTTTAATGATACTATTGCTAACAACATAGCAGTTGGGGATGATTATGTAGATAAGCAAAAATTGGCACATGCTGTAGATGTTGCCAACATTAAAGAGTTTATAGAAACATTGCCCTTGAGTTACAACACTAAAATTGGTATGGAAGGTGTTGGCTTGAGTACTGGACAAAAACAACGCTTGCTTATTGCTAGGGCAGTCTATAAAAATCCAAATTTTTTATTTTTTGATGAAGCCACTTCGGCATTGGATGCGAATAATGAAAAAGTAATCATGGAGAAACTTGACACCTTTTTTCAAAATAAAACAGTAGTGGTTATTGCGCACAGGTTGAGTACAGTAAAAAATGCACACCAAATTGTGGTGTTGGATAAAGGTAAAATTGTTGAGGTTGGAAGTCATGAAACTTTGGTTAAACAAAAAGGAAATTATTATAATCTTGTTAAAAATCAATTAGAACTCGGTAATTAGTTTTCAGTAAACAATATGTCTGAAATAAAAAATAAACATATAGATAATATTGAGCTTAGAAGCGAAGATGTGCAAGAGATATTGACCAAAGTACCACATTGGATGATACGTTGGGGAAATGTTCTGTTTCTGGCTTTAATAGTAATGCTATTGGTCATTTCTTGGTTTGTAAAGTATCCAGATATTATTCCTTCACAAGCATTGATAACAACTGAAATACCACCACAAAAAGAGTATGCAAAAACTACAGGTAAGTTGGATGTTATCTTGGTTAGAGATAATGAGCAAGTAACACTTAACCAAGCTTTGGCAATTATTGAGAACACGGCTAATTATGATGATGTCTTTAAGTTAATGAAGGTTTTAGACACAATTAAGATTAACAATAAATCTTTTAGTTTTCCAATCGATAATTTACCTATTTTGTTTTTAGGCAATATAGAAGCTCATTTTGCTTTATTTGAAAACAACTACATTCAATATCAACTCAACAAAGAATTACAACCTTTTTCTAATGAGGCTTTGGCAAACACATATTCAATTTCTCAATTGAACAGACGTTTAAGGAATATGCAGTCTCAAAAAGACATTAATAAATCCGAACTAGAATTTAAAAATAAAGATTTAAATCGTAATAAATCACTTTTTGAAAAAGGTATTATTTCTGCTCAAGAATATGAAAATAAACAATTAGAGTTTGCTCAAGCAGAACGTAATTATAAAAACTTTGAATCTTCTATTTCGCAAATAAGAGAAGGTATTAGCAATGCGCAAAGAACTTCAAAAGGTTCGGAAATTAATCGAGTAAAAGAAGAAATGACACTTCTAAAAAATGTGATTCAATCCTTTAACCAATTAAAGAATGCAATTAAAGACTGGGAATACCAGTATGTATTGAAATCAAACATCAATGGTAATGTGTCTTACCTAAATTATTGGAATACCAATCAAACTGTAAATCAAGGCGATCTGGTATTTACTGTTATCCCAACTGAAAACTCAGCTTTTGTTGCAAAATTACAAGCTCCAGCCCAAAATTCTGGTAAAATAAAAATAGGGCAAACTGTAAATATTAAACTGGAGAATTACCCAGATACTGAATTTGGTGTTTTAAATGGGTCTGTTGTAAATATTTCTCTTATTCCAAATAATGAAGGTTTATATCTTATTGATGTAGAGTTACCAAAAAACCTTATTACTTCTTACAATAAGGAAATTGATTTCAAACAGGAAATGCGCGGCTCTGCTGAAATTATCACTGAAGATTTAAGACTGATTGAAAGGTTCTTTTATCAATTTAGAGAAGTATTAAACCGTTAGTGTTATTTCTGAAATTTTTAGCCTAAATTTGATGTTTTATACGAGAAGAACAAACGCCTCATGCTAAACCAAAGACGTACCACAAATATCTTACTGCTCATTATTGTAGTTCCGTTAGTGTTTTATTT
Source organism: Bacteroidia bacterium (assembly GCA_030429955.1). Classification (GTDB taxonomy): domain Bacteria; phylum Bacteroidota; class Bacteroidia; order Flavobacteriales; family Flavobacteriaceae; genus CAJQLB01. Next base: position 19,142 of record JAUIGO010000030.1, on the reverse strand, counting down.
GCTTAAAATACTCTCGTTTATATTTATTCCGTTGGTGTTTTCAATGTTCATTGCCTTGTTGTTTTTGCCATTAATGCGTTGGTTGGGCAAGCATAAAGTGCCAAAATTTGTAAGCATCATAATAGTCGTGCTTTTAATTGTTGGAGGCTTGAAAATAGGAGTAGAGCTCATACAATTGTCTAGCAAACAGATCATGGCTACAGATACAGATTTTTTTACTAAGGCAGAGCTAAAATTAAGTGAAGCTAAGCTTTATCTTGAAAATAACTTCGGCATTGTGTTTCAAGAAAATAAGGACATTTTAGCACAATTCTTTCAAAAGGACAGCATAGGTTCAACTGTAGATTTTATTAGAAAATTTTTAACTACAATATTAATGACAGCCTTTTTTGTAGTGTTATGGTTAGCTGAATCCATCAATGTACATAAGCTACTAAACAACACTATTTTAAAGAAAAAGCATGCTTCAATAAAAGCTTTTATGAAGATTGAGCGCGATTTAAACACCTTTATAAAAGTGAAGGTTTTGGTGAGCTTGCTTACAGGTATTGGCACTGGTTTAGCATGCGTTTTTTTTGATGTAAGCTTCCCAATTTTTTGGGGACTTTTCGCCTTCGTTATTAACTTCGTGCAAATGGTAGGCTCATTTATAACAGTTGTGCTGCTTTCCATTTTTGCCTTTGTAGAGCTTCAAACAACAAGCACTTTATTCTTTTTTATTCTATTCATTACTGGAGTACAAGTTTTATTTGGCGCCATTTTAGAACCTATTTTTATGGGAAAATCGTTCTCTATTAATGTTATTGCAGTTTTAGTAATGCTTATGTTTTGGGGTTTTCTTTGGGGAATTCCAGGTTTAATAATGGCAATACCAATAACCGTATTTATTAAAATTTTATTGGAACAATTCCCTAGTACTAAAGTCATTGCAAGCCTTCTATCTGGTAATGATACCAAGTTGATTTAAGTTTATCTATGGAGTTATAATTAAATATTATAGAGTTTTATTTTTATAGTAAGGAATCCTAACTATATTTGTGATGCAATTTTGCAATACAATTTAATATATATCAAATGAGTAAATCAATTTTTTATCACGCAGGATGTCCAGTATGCGTCAGTGCAGAGCATGACATCATTAATCTAGTTGGAGCTTCAAATGTAGATATTGTACACTTAGGAAGCGAAACATCTAAAATTTCTGAAGCAGAAAAAGCAGGAGTAAAGTCTGTTCCAGCTTTAGTAACACCAAACGGAAATGTATTGCACATTAACTTTGGCGCATCAATGGAAGACGTAAAAGGTTAATTGGTGTTTATGAAAGTATCAGTTTGGGACACATACGTAAAACGCATTGATGGCTTAACGATGCATTTTGATATCTTGGTTCCTAGCAGCTTGAATGAAGAAGAAAAAGTATTTGACTTTGGAAATACTTACTTAAATTCTAAACCATTTAAAACAAAGGAACTTAGCACCAAAGAATGTAAGTTTTGCCATATTGAACAAGCCACACCAACAATAATTGAAGACATAAACAAAAACGGTTTTTCAATTATTGAAATGGAACATTGTAATTAACTATTTGAATAATATAATTAGGATTACTAACTTAGCTTGTTGAGACTATCTCTTAACAAGCTTTTTTATGAAGAAAAGTGTATTTAATATCAACCAGCAACAGCAAGATTTATCTAGTAAAATTGTTGTAGGATTAGAACGTGTATCTGAAGCGTTCAAGGTATTGCTTTGGGAACATGCAAAATCTATTGGATTGAGCCCAATTCAAATTCAGATATTAATTTTTGTTGCACATCATAAAGCAAAGTATTGTAATGTGAGTCACTTAGCACAAGAGTTCAATGTCACAAAGCCAACTGTTAGTGATGCAGTTAAAGTCTTAGATGCAAAACAACTGATTATCAAGGATTTTTCTTCAGCTGATAACAGAAGTTATTCCATTGTTTTGTCTGAAAAAGGAAAAGAAATAGTTTCTAAAACCGAAGGGTTTGCAAATCCCATTCAACAGCAATTAGGAAAACTCAATGCTACAGACCTGGAAAACGTATATAATGCGGTCACAAATCTCATTTATGGTTTAAATAAAATAGGACATTTAAGTGTTCAACGTATGTGTTTTGCGTGTAAATTTTATGAAAATAACAATAACAGTCACTTTTGTAACTTTTTAAATAAACCACTCAAAACAGATGAAATTAGGATTGATTGTCCTGAATTTGAAGAAAGCGCTTAGGTTTGAAACCTTAAAATTCCCTTAAAACAATTTACCTAAGAATAATTTTTAAGTATCTTTCGTGTATGAAATGAGCTATCACAGAATATTTTAGATAACTATATTTACTCTTGGCGAATTACATTTGACCTGCAAAAAAAATAGAAATGAACAAATGAAAAAGAACTTAACCATAGTATTGTTTTTGCTATTCAGCATAAATTCCTTTGCATCCTACATCCTCATTCCTATGGATGCAGAAGGTCAGAAAAATCATTTAAAAGCTTATGGAATCACGTTCTGGACACTGGAAAAACAACAAAAAGTAAAATGGTTACTCAATTATAGAGGAGGCTCATTTTTATTGCCTGATTTTGAAGAAATACAGCGAGAATGCCAAATTCGTGGCGTGTCTTTTGAAGTATTGAGCGATGCAAAAGCCGAGCAAATTTTGGAAGAAATAAGTAGTCCAAGTCAGAATATGGAAGCTGTAGTTTTAGAAAAAGCACCAAAAATTGCGGTTTACACACCTTACGGAAAGCAGCCTTGGGACGATGCAGTAACTATGGTATTAACGTATGCCGAAATACCTTATGACACTGTTTATGACGAAGAAGTATTAAACGATGGCTTATTGCTTTATGATTGGTTGCATCTTCATCATGAGGATTTTACTGGACAATATGGTAAATTTTATAGATCGTTCAGAAGTGCTGCATGGTATATTGAAGAAAAGAAAGTAGCCGAAGATTTAGCTGCTAAGTTAGGATATGACAAGGTATCAGAAGCCAAGTTGGATGTTGCATTAAAAATAAGAGATTACGTAGTTGGAGGTGGTTTTATGTTTGCTATGTGCAGTGCTACTGATAGTTTTGACATAGCTTTATCTGCTGAAGGTGTTGATATTTGTGAACCAATGTTTGATGGTGATGGTAGTGATGCCAATTATCAAAGTAAAATTGACTACAATAAAACATTTGCATTTAAAGACTTCATCCTTGAGCGAAGTCCGAATGTTTACGAATTTTCATCTATTGATATGACTCAAAAGAGACGAATTCCTAAAACGACAGATTATTTTACCTTGATGGATTTTTCTGCAAAATGGGACCCTGTACCAACCATGTTAAACCAAAATCACACAGCTTTAGTAAAAGGATTTATGGGACAAACCACATCGTTTACACGTGAAGAAATAAAAAGTAATGTTTTGGTATTGGGAGAAAACAAAACCAATGGTGAAGCTCGATATATTCATGGTATAAAAGGGAAAGGATTTTTTACGTTTTATGGAGGTCACGATCCTGAAGATTATACGCATAGAGTAGGTGACCCAAAAACAGAATTGGATTTGCATCCAACATCTCCAGGTTACAGACTTATTTTAAATAACGTGTTGTTTCCAGCTGCTAGAAAGAAAAAGCAGAAAACTTAAATGAGACCAATTCCTAATGCAATTGACACCAAGATTAGGAAAACAGCAACAAACTTTTGAATAAATTTCAAAGTTACTTTTTTTAGTAATTTGTGACCAAAAAAGGCTCCAAATATGGCTGCTAAAGTAGCGCTTATAATAAGCGGAATATTTTCGTATAAACCAGATTCTAACATTCTAGTGGAATACATGGATATTCTTGTAAAATCTACCAAACATGAAATCACTACTGCAGTACCAATAAAGGCTTCCTTGGTAAGTCCAGCTTTGATTAAAAAGGCAGTTCTCAAAGCACCTTGATGTCCTGAAAGTCCTCCAAAAAAACCACTTAACAATCCACCAAAAGGCAATTGTTTTTTATTGAATTGAAGCTTGTCAAAAAAGGGTGATAATTCAATGACTGAAAAGGCAATTAATAGCACAGAAATAATCAACTTTACAGGAGTTATTTCAAATGATTTAGCACCAATTTGATAGGTATAAAGGGATGGTAAATCTGTAATGTTTAAAAGTAACCAAGCACCTAAGAAAGCTGCAATTATCGCTGGAATTCCGAATCTGATAAGCACACTTTTGTTAGCTTTATTTCCAACCAAAAAAAGTTTGAAAATATTATTAAAAAAATGAACCACTCCAGTTAAAGCAATCGCTAGTTCTATTGGAAAAAACAAGGCGAAAACTGGCATTAAAATAGTGCCTAATCCGAATCCTGAAAAGAACGTTAGAATAGAGGTTAAAAAAAGCTACAATACAAATAATGAAATAGTCCATATTTGATTTACTATGGAAAAGTATTAACTAAACCAAAGAGCTATAATTTAAAATAAGCTATTTCTAAAACCACTACCTCTCCTGGTTGATCAATGACATCAACAACATAAGCAGGTAAACCGATTTGCCATGAGCCACTAAAAGAAGGTTTTGGGTTTTGGGTTGCTCTGGTTGCTGATGAATATAATAAACGTGAATTAATTGTTAGTTGAATAATATCACCTGGTTTTGGCTTAGAGTCAAAATTAAAATCAGTTCCATCAGATCGATAAATAACTTTTACAATCTTGTCATCAGACATTTTATTGTCATCTATTTTATGCCCAATGTAAACAAATCCCTTGGAGCCTTCTGTTGCAATTTTATTTAATGCCTCTTCAATATTTTCTGACTTACGAGCAATATCAGCACCATAAGTTATGTAATCAAAGAAAGGAGAAACTTTACCAGTTTCTTGATAAATTTTTAGGGTTTCATTCCAGAATTCACTTTCAGTCATACTCATCTGCAAACTCTTTCTGGTATTCAATAAACTATCTTTTGTTTTAGTTAATGCTGTATTAGAAATTAGCAAGCTATCACGTTGCTTTAAAATTTGTTCAGCTTGTTCACCAAGTTTTTTTTGGGTAGTGCTTGCATAAGCTAAAAAGCCAATTATTAGAACTATAATACCGTAAAAAAGACCTCTATTCATACGGTCTTTTTTTTCTATTTCCTTTATTTTGTCATCAATACGTTTCATAATTAGTTTTTTTATAAGGTAATATAGTTGTAGAATTCGTTGTTAAAATCGTCAATTTCTTTATTTGAAAGTTTATTTACGATACGTGTCAATCGCTCACGCTTTAGCTTTAAAAGCTCAATAAGATCAATGTTACGAAGTCTTTTTCGCATAGATCCGTAAAGGCGAATAGACAATAAATTAATAGATAAGCAACCAATTATAGCATAAACAGGGTCTAAAGTTATAAAGTCTGAATCTTTAAATTTATATACCAGAACAGCAAGAATAACGCTTACTATCGCAGTAATAACAGTCATCTGCCAGTTTTTTTTAATGCCTTTTTTATGCATATTAATTGCTCTATCAATTTCGGCGTCTGATACCAATAAATCTTCGACATCAACTTCTTTTTCAATCTCTTTGTCTGAATCCTCTTCTTTTACAACTTGAACGAATTTTTGGGGCGCTTCAGAAACTCCAATGAGCGATAATACTTTTCTTAAGCTCGCAGATGCCTTTTCTTGTAAGCCTAAAAACGTTAATATGTCATTAATCGCTTTATCAGGGTTATGCGCAAGATCTGCATATTGCCTTCGTTGTAAGCGCATTGGTAATTCGCATTCTTTAATGAGAATTGGTACTAACTTCTTTTTGGAATTAATAGCAATGTTTACCTCGTCTTTAACATTTCTAGACTCTACTGAAGTTGGCGATAGAATAATCATAAAAGTTTCAGATTTTTCCAAGGCTTGCTCTATTGCATCGTCCCAATCTTCTCCTAGACCAATACCTAATTGATCTATCCATACATTGGCACCTAATTCTTGCAATTCTTTGACTAGACCTAAAGCGAAGGGTCTATCTTTACTTGAGTAACTAACGAAAATAGTTTCTGCACTCATGATATATGTTTTTAGTTTGTTAGGATTAATTAAGGGAATGTTAATATAGTGATTATTTTAATAGATTGTATGTTTTATCAAATATACCTTGGTCGCAAGGATACATTTCTCCATTAACTCCAACCATTAACCAATCCCCTTTTTTGCCTTTCATAGTGCCTTCTATAGTTTCAACCATAAAAGGTTCATCAATCTGGATACATTTGATTGGAATGGGTTTTTTAATGGCTTTTTTAAATGCTAAATCAGGTATATTATCTTGTTTAAAAGTTAGCATATTAGCTTAGTAATTGTGCTTTTAAAAATTGAGTGAATTCATCGTCTTCTTTATTTGTTAACGCTACATATCCTGCATAAGCGTTAGTGTGCATCGATATTTTTTCTCTAATTGGCGCATCTTCTGATGCCTTTATATAAAATTCTTTTGCTTTTTCCATATTGCCTATATACATGCTGGCTTCAGCAACGGTCGCATATTTCCAAACATTATCTCTGCATTGTTCAGTTGCTTCTAGGGCTTGTTTGGCATATTTAAGCATCATTGACTCTCCTCCCTCAGGATCTGTAACAATACTTAAGAAAGCTAAGTTAATTGCATGATAATATATTTGTGAAAAATCTTCTTTCTCAGCTGAAATTTCTAAAGCTTTGTTATAATATTCACTAGATAGTTGACTAGATTTATAAGAATACGTTTTTAAATAATCACGTTTATGCCTTCCGCCAATGATTCCCATTAAATCAGTATTGTTTTTCGCCATAGGATGATTGTTTAAAATCTCATAGATTTCGTCTTTGCGTTCAAGTCCTTCTAAGGCAAAAATGAGCTGTGTTAACCCTCTTTTATCTAATTCGTCTTTTATGGGAAGCAACTCTTTAACAACGGCATCGTATTTTCCTAAAGTTAAATTTATTTCTTCTTTGTTGGTAAATTGGTTGAAAAATTTACTTCCAGTTAAAGTGTTTAAAATTAAAGAGTAGGCATCGTCTTTTTCATCCTCAGGTTTTACTATTTGTAAATGTTTGCCATCTACTATTTCGCAATATTCTTTATCAAATGGCTTATGGCATGAATCAATAGAAACATATTCATCTTCAGATGATGCTGCAACTTTAAGTTTAAATGGATATTTGTTATCAAAGGTTTTTTCCCATTCTTTACGTAAAGATTTTATGTATTGTCCTTCACTGCTTAATTCGCTATATTTTTTGTTCCATTGTTTAGTTAATACTTCAGGGGAAATTCCATTACTTGGAGTACCAAACATAATTAGGTGCGAAATTCTATTTCTATTGGTTTCATCTAATTCTAAAATTGCTTTTTGGGCAACCAATCCACCTAAACTATGAGCAACAATGGCGATGCGATCATAATCTTTAAATTTGTATGTAATAGAGGTTTTTAAAAACACAGCAATTTTATCGACATCCAAAATAGCTCCCCAAATATCTTTTCCAAGTTTGGGTTGCACAACAGGAGAATAGCCAAGAGGTTTCATAGCCCAACCATCAAAGTTGGAGTCTGATTGTAGCATTGTTGGGATTTTTCCAAAGGTGTCTTTGGACTCTCCAGAAAAACCATGTACAAATAACAAAAGGTTATTGCCTTCAGATCTTTCCCAAGGCTCAATATTCGATTCTTTAGAAACAACAGGTTCTACATTTTGTACTGTGTTTGTAAATTTTTTAGTGGAAATTCTTGGTTTTAGTTCTTCAGGGATATAACAAATTGCAAAATCTGAGCTCATTTGCAAATTGGCATACGGCATTTGCATTTTCTCTCTCATCACCTGGTTGACATCAATTTTTTTCATTTCCAGAAATTTTTCTGGAGTACGCTCAAACACATAATTGGCAGTTTCAACGGTTCTAACATATTCATCTACTAGAAAATGTTTACGCTTTAAATGCTCTGCTTTAAAGGCTTCAATAAGACTTTCTGTAAAAATGCTACAGGTTCCTCTAGCCCATGAACGTTCATCAACTTGTGAAGAAGCCATTATGACCATACCTTGTTCATTATCAATTTCTTGAGCTATGCCTTCTAAGGTTGATGCTTTTTTAATAGGCGAATGATTTGCAACAGCCTGCGAAATGATTTCGTCCTTATTTCCATCAAAAAAACCACCTGAGTGACAACAATCAAATAGAATGAACATTCTTTTTGATTTCATCTGACTCAATTTTTCACGTAAATCTTTTCCAAAAACCAAATTTTCTGAAGATGCTAAATAAGGCAATAAATAGGAGCGACCTTCATAATAACCTCCATGACCTGAATAAAAAAGAAGAAATGAAGAATTTTCATCCATTTTTTCTATATAATTATCTAGAGCTCCAACAATGTTTTCTGTGGTTGCTTCTTTGTCTAATAGTAGCGTTATATTCTTTTTATTATAACCACAAAGTGTTTCATCAGATAGCACATCATAAAACGCATTAGCATCTTTTAAAAATATATCGGTTTTTTGTTCGTTATCTACACCAATTATCAATGCGTAAGCATTTTTAAGACTTCTCATAGTTAAAAGGGAATATTATTGAACATTTTTTTCATCATGGAAATTTGTTCGTGCTTCATTTTAGGTGAACTTAGACCAATTGAATTCAATTCTATTAATGACTTCAATTTATCAGACATATGATTATCTATAACATTGCGATCTGTTAATTCACTAACAATTGCAAAGTTTGATGAACCAGTAACAGAAATTCCATTTTGTTGGGCAATACTTTTTAGTTTCTGATTAATTGCATCTTCCAGCTCAATTAACTCCTGATATGGAGAATTAGCTTGAGTTTTTCTTTTCACATCACTTTGTTCACTTTTCGGAGTGATGTTGCTTCCTCCTTTTGGAATAATGCCTGCACCATCTTTTGGGATAATGCCTGCTCCATCTTTTGATATAATATCTGTGCTTCCAATTCCGATTAGTTTTGCGGCATTCTCGAGTTTATCTTCAATAAAGTTCATTTCAAAGCCTTGAGTTCCTGCTTTTATTGAACCAAGACTACTAATAAGTTTACTAAAATGTTTTCTGAATAAAAGTAAACCACCAAAAACGGTTAATGGCCAAATAATGACTTCTAATAAGTCTATAATCTGAGTAAAAGCGTCAGGTTCTGTGGCAGCTTTACCAACTGCTTCTTGTAAAAATATCATCATGTTGTTTTGTTTTTCCAATAGTTCATAATTCTATCGATAAATTCAGGACTATCTTTTATGGTTTTAAAATGAGGATCGTTTTGAAACGTTGAAGGAGTGTAATTATAACCTTGCACAACGGCTTTTAATAGAAAATCCAAAGCTTTGTCTTTATCTCCAATGGAGTTGTAATATTGAGCCCAACCATAATCTACAGCGCCAAATAGGTAGTCTGTTCTTAGGCTATCCAATTTTTCAATCTGTGATTTAGCAGCTTCAAAATTTCCATTTTTGAAATAGCTTACAGCTAGATGAACAACATATTCAATATTATCAGGATTCTCTTGATACAAGGTTTCATAAATATTTTGAGCGTTTAAGTAATCACCTTTATAATAATAGGCTTTAGCTAAATCCTCATTACTAGCTGGATTATTATTTCTAGTAATAATTTTATTGAAATATTTGTTAGCTTCATCAGTTTTATTGGCATTGACTAATTGTATTCCAGTAAAAATATTCAAATAGTCTATATCACTTATTGAAGCTGTTAGAGCGTTATCTGTCAAATATTTTTCAAGTTCTGTAAGTTTGCTTGCTTTTACATAAGCCATAATTAAAGGACGTTTTAAATAGCTGTGTTCTATAATGTTAGTAATCGGAACTAAGGTTTTTATCACTTTATCGTAATTACCTAATTCAACATCTGCTAGACCTTTCATGTAATATCTGAAACCACAACGCGAACAATTTTCCAATATCATATCATCCATTTGGATTTCGTTATAAATAGCCTCAATATCTTCAGGACGATTCACATATTGTAAAGCAAGAGTCATGGTAGACATATTTGTGGATATGTCTTTAAACGCTAAATCATACTCTATTCTTTGAGCTCTATAAGCTCTATTATTTCGGCCTTTAATAATTGATTCATGAACAAGTAATATATTTTTTTGTCTGTTACTTAGGTTTGAATTTATATCAATTAATGAACGGAGTGAATCGGCTATTTTATAGTTCCCAAGATTATAGTGGTAAGTTATTTTATGAATTTTTGGTTCAAAGAAATTTGGATCTGCTTCAATAGCTTTATCTAATAATTCTAAATGTAATTTACCATTATCTATGTTAGCAATTGCATTTGTTAAATACTCGTAAGCTTCGTAATTTGGAGGTGTTTCTTCATAATAAGAAACAGTTTCATTGTCTTTGTTTTGAATATAACCCGATTCATCTTTATTACCTTCAGTTCTTAAATACCCAAGGATGTCTTGCTTTAGTTGTTCGGCACAGTCTAATGGTGAATCAAGCCTACATTTAATGGTTTCAAATGAGATGAGTGTTTCCTCTAAACCATTTTTTATGGAGCCTTGGAGAAGAAGAGTATCTTTTTCTTTATAAAAAGCGCCTTCAATCCTTTTTCCAGGTTTAAAATAATTGTCTAATATATTATCAAGATCGATTGTAGTTCCAGCTTTAGATTTGATAATGCTTGTATAGTCTTTTACTAGTTTTGGTGAGATTACTTGCCCAACTTCTTTTTCAGTAATGCCATGACTTATATAGCTTGCAGCTATATTTCCAACATTATCTAATTTTTCGTCTCCAGTAGTATTTTCAAAATTGAGAACAGCAATTTTATTATTTCCTTGTATTTTTTCTAATGAAAAATTTTCGCCAAAATTATTTTTGATAATCAGAGTAATTGCAATACCAGAAAGTAAACCAATAACAAATAAAGAAGAAAAGTACATTTTTTGAAATGCACTTTTGTTGTATGGAGTAGTTGGGTCTTCGGTTTGTTGTATTTCGTATTTCAGCAGCCTAAATTTCCATATATAATAAATGTAAATGGGAAACCCAATTAACAAGATAATGATAAGATAAGTGACGCTTTTTTGAGGCAGTCCTAAAGGTTCTGTGATAAGTGCAAGAACTTGTAAAATTACCCAACTTGATACGATATAAATTGAAAGCATCTTAAACACTTCCTTTTTATGGCACTCATTAAAGAAACCTTTTAGGTTCATTTTCAGTTATTTAGTTGAGCAGGTTAATTGGAAAGGAGCGAGTTTACTTGCTAAAGTTACATTTTTTCACTAATATAGTGAATAATTAACTTTAAAATACTGCGTCATGGCAAGCAAAGAAAATTCTAGAAAAGGCGATGGTATCGTTCCAAAAGATGGAGCAGGTATTATTCCTAAGGATGGAGCAGGCATTATCCCAAAAGATGGAGCAGGCATCATCCCAAAAGATGGAGCAGGTATCATCCCAAAAGATGGAGCAGGCATCATTCCAAAAGATGGAGCAGGCATTATCCCAAAAGATGGTGCAGGTATTATTCCAAAAGATGGAGCAGGCATCATCCCAAAAGATGGAGCAGGCATTATCCCGAAATAGTATTTAAGAATTTCGTGTTAATATCCAGTAATTAGATCTTGCCCTAAAACGTTATTGATATATTAAAAAGAATAAGAAAAACCGATTCAGATTTGAATCGGTTTTTTTTATTTAAAATTAGTGAGAACCTATATTGCAACCACAAGTTTGTCGAGTAAAACTCTGACTTTCTTCATGCCAAGGAAAAGCAGCATTGTATTTATTATTTTCCCAATAGAATTTGGTTCTTGCTTTATCACGATTACCAATTTCATTCATGGTTTCTGTATCATATAGTCGTCCATTTACCATAGTGTAGATAACACTTTCAGTATTTCTGATGTTTTCCAATGGATTTTTATCTAAAACAATTAAGTCAGCAAGTTTTCCAACTTCTAATGAGCCAATATCATTACCTGCTCCAATGTATTGTGCTCCATTAAGTGTTGCAGCTCTTAGAGCTTCCAAATTTGTCATTCCACCTTGTTCAAACATCCATAATTCCCAATGCGCAGCTAAGCCTTGTAACTGTCCATGAGCTCCAAGATTTACTTTCACACCTACATCAGTTAATGCTTTTGCTGTTTTAGACGTTAGTATATGACCATTTTCATACTCCTCTTGTGGCACCATAGTACGATGTCTTGATCTTGAATCAATAATTCCTCTCGGGAAATATTTGAGTAGCTTTTCATTTTCCCAAACATTAGTATTTTGATACCAATAATATTCACCGCTCATTCCAGCATAATTAACAACAAGAGTAGGTGTGTAGCCAGTATTACTGTTTCCCCAAAGTGTGATAACATCTTTATATACTGGAGCCACAGGAATATTGTGTTCAACTCCTGTATGTCCATCCATAATCATAGACATATTGGTATAAAATGTTGAACCTCCTTCTGGCACAACAAAAATACCTTCTTCACGAGCTGCTTGTAGAATTTGCTGACGTTGTTCACGACGTGGCTGATTGTAACTTTTAACAGAAAGAGCGCCAAATGCTTTAGTTCGTTTAATAGATGATCTAGCATCATCCAAACTATTTATTACTGCCTTAAAATCGCCATCTGCTCCATAAAGAATATGACCTGTAGAGTAGAGACGTGGTCCTACCATTTGTCCGCTTTTGAGTAATTCTGATAAGGCAAATACAGCTTGAGTGTTTGCTGAAGGATCATGTGAAGTGGTCACTCCATACGCTAAATTAGCATAGAATTGCCAATGCTTTTGAGTTGTTAGACCATCTCGGAATCCTCCAATATGAGCGTGAGCATCAACAATTCCTGGCATGATTGTTTTTCCTGAAACGTCATATACTTTTGCATTTGATGGAATTGTAACTTCTGAACTATTTCCAATGGCTTCAATTTTATTTTGATTAACGACAATAGTTCCATTTTCAATAACCAAATCACCATTCATAGTGATGATTCTGGCGTTTTTGAACGCAATGATTCCACTTGGTTTATCCGTTTTTACTTCTAGATTAATTGTAGCCGTTGGTTGTGTGATGAGCTTTGTATCAGTTGAAGCTTTAGCCGAAAAGTATTGGTTTCCTAGTGTCCAATGCAATGTTTTACTGTCATTAGACCAATGTAGATTGATTCCTGCATCTTCGGTCAACTGTGTTACTGGAACAAAACTTGTTTTGTCTGTTAAATCTATTGATGTTCCAGCTTGTGGCATTGGAGCCATGTACACTTTAAATAAATGGATGAAAGCCACCCATTTGCCATCAGGACTTGGAAGCAGTCTGTTGCCATGAGAAGATTTGATTAAGGTTCTTTCATCATTTCCTGTTAAATCGACGCTTTTAAGTTCTTTAGTAATGGCTCCACCAAAAGTGCCTCCATTTTGAAACATCACACGCTTATCATCTTTTGTAAATAGTGGTAAATCTCCTTGTCGTGTTAGAAATTGATTGTTTGTTCCATTGGAATTTACAATGTATAGTCCAGGATTTTTATCAAATGTTCTACCTTGATCACCATTACCTCCATCTTTTCTGTAGGTAATTTTTTTGCCATCATACGAAAACGAAGGGTTTCTATAAATACCTTTTTCCGAAGTTATTTTAGTTGGAGTTCCTCCTCTGGAAGGTATAGTATAAATATTGCCAAGGTTTTCATCATTCCAAGTGACATATACTATTTGTGAGCCATCTTGAGAAAAAGACGGTTCAAACTCAAAATCACTACCATTGGTTAAACGCTTTGGAGTTCCGTTTGGCAATGGCATGGTGTATAAATAACCAAGCGCATTGAACACAAGGCTTTTTCCATCTGGAGAGGTTTTTACGTCTCTAATTACTTTTGCTTTAAATGTGTCTGGTGCAACTGGAGTATCAAACTCAACGGCTTTTGCAATTTTAATCTTTGTGTTTACTTCAAATGGAATGTTGGTTACCTGAAGTGTGTTTACATTTACTTTATTGATTTTTCCGCCTGACCAAAATACGATGCTATCGTCATTTGGTGTCCAACTATAATTGCTATACACACCAAAAATAGCCCAAGCCTCTTGTTGGTCTTTATTCAGTCCATCAAAAATGGGCCACTCTTCACCAGTTTCTAAGTCATGAATATAAAGCACAGTTTTTGTTCTCACTCGTTTGATAAATGCTAACTTTTTTCCATCATTAGATATTTGCGGACGAGCCGATCCACCTGGACCACCTGTTATACGTTCTGTTTTTCCAGTTTCAAAATCGTAACGATTAATGACATAAATCTGACTATTTGGATCTTTATTGTATTGGAAAAAGCCTCCAGGATATACGTCTTCACTGTAATATAAATAGCGACCATCTTTTGATATACTTGGCTCGTTAACATCTTGTTGATCATTTTTTCTAGTAGTTAATTGAATTCCGCTTCCTCCAGAAATGTGATACATCCACATTTCACCAGCACCTAAAGAACGAGTAGAAGAGAAATGCTTTCTTGCGACGAGGTAGTTTCTATCAGGTGTCCAAACAGCATTATTAAGCAATCTGAAATTTTCTTTAGTAATTTGCTTTGCGTTGCTACCATCAAGATTCATAGTCCATATATTATCACCACCACCAGCATCACTAGTAAAAGAAATGGTTTTTCCATCAGGACTAAAACGAGGTTGGATTTCAAAAGGCAAACCTGTTCTTAAAGCTGTTGCTTTTCCACCATTTGCATTCATTATATAGATATCACCTAAAAGATCAAAGGCTATTTTGCTTCCATCTGGACTAACATCTACGTTCATCCATGTTCCTTCATTGGTATTTAAATCAACTTCTTTAAAGTTCCAATCGCCTTCTGGGTTTGAGACATCCCATTTTTTGTCTTTGTCTTGAGCAGGTAAGCTGAAAATTGAAATGAAAAAGAGGGCAATAATTAAGTGAATAGACTTCATTTTGTATGGATTAAAAATTGAAGCAGAAAGATAACTATAATATCTGAAAATGTATGGTATAAAAAAATCCGACTCTAAAAGAATCGGATTTTAAATAAGCGAAATGTTGTTATACTTTAGGCGAAACGCCTTATTTTACTTTATTTACAATTGCTTCAAAAGCAGCTGGGTCATTCATAGCTAAATCAGCTAAAACCTTACGGTTTAAATCGATATTGTTAGCTTTTAATTTTCCCATAAATTGTGAATATGACAATCCGTGTTGTCTAGCTCCTGCGTTAATACGCATGATCCATAAAGCGCGGAATGTTCTTTTTTTGTTTCTACGGTCTCTGTACGAGTATTGCATCGCTTTATCAACCGCATTTTTTGCTACTGTCCAAACGTTTTTACGACGTCCGAAGTAACCTTTTGCTTGCTTAAGAACCTTTTTTCTTCTGGCTCTCTTCGCTACTGAATTTACTGATCTTGGCATTTCTTTAATTGTTTTTTGTAGTAGGCGGTCAATTTAATGACGCTTTAAATTTGCCTAACTCCAGGGTTTATAATTTAATTTAACCGGTTAAATGTTTGTTACTTTAAACGCAACATCAATTTAACATTGTTCTCGTCAGCTTCATGCACTAATGTGTCATGAGTTAACGCTAGCTTACGTTTTTTAGACTTCTTTGTTAAGATGTGACTTTTAAACGCATGCTTTCTTTTGATTTTACCAGTACCAGTAAGTTTAAAACGTTTTTTGGCACTAGATTTTGTTTTCATTTTAGGCATTTTCTCCTTTATTTAATTACTTCTCGCTTACTATCTTTGAACACCAAGGCTTATGCGAAGGTGTAAATATTATTTGCCTTTTTTTGGTGCAATAAACATAATCATACGCTTACCTTCCAATTTTGGCATTTGTTCTACTTTTCCAAACTCTTCCAAATCTTGTGCTAAACGCAGCAGTAAGATTTGACCTTGTTCTTGATATATGATGGAACGACCTTTAAAGAATACAAATGCTTTTAACTTAGCACCTTCTTTTAAGAACTTCTCAGCATGTTTCTTTTTAAATTCGTAATCGTGATCATCTGTTTGAGGACCGAAACGAATTTCTTTAATGACAACTTTTGTTGCCTTGGATTTTAAAGCTTTATCACGTTTCTTTTGTTCATAAAGAAACTTCTTATAGTCCATGACTTTACATACAGGAGGAACAGCATTTGGTGATATTTCAACAAGATCAAGACCTTGTTCATCTGCAATTTCTAATGCTTGTGTAATTTTGTACACACCAATTTCAACATTATCACCTACAAGTCGAACTTCTGGTGAAGTGATTTTTCTGTTAATTCTGTGTTGATCCTCTTTTATTATTCTTGCAGGACCTCTATTTCTTCTTCTACGTATTGCTATGGCTTTATGGTTTTAATTAAACTTTAAATTGTTTTAATGTTTTATTTATCTCATTTTTAACAAGATTCGAAAATTCTTCTACACTAATCATGCCTAAATCTTCTCCTCCGTGTTGTCTTACACTAATTTTATTTTCGTTTTCTTCATTCTCACCAACGATAATCATATATGGGATTTTTTGCATTTCTGCATCCCTAATCTTCTTACCCATGGTTTCACTCCTATGATCTACGAGGGCGCGAATTTCGTTATTTTCCAGCAAATTTAAAACTTTTTGAGCGTATTTTTCATATTTCTCACTAATTGATAGAATAATTACTTGATCTGGTATGAGCCATAATGGGAAATTTCCAGCTGTGTGCTCAAGTAAAATTGCAACAAAACGTTCCATACTACCAAAAGGTGCTCTGTGAATCATCACAGGTCTATGTAGTTCATTATCACTGCCTTTATAGGTTAATTCAAAGCGTTCAGGTAGGTTGTAATCAACTTGAATTGTTCCTAATTGCCACTTTCTCCCTAAAGCATCTTTGACCATAAAATCAAGTTTTGGACCATAAAATGCTGCTTCACCATATTCAACCACATAATCCAATCCTTTATCAATGGTTGCATTTAAAATGGCTTGTTCGGCTTTTTCCCAATTTTCAAGACTTCCTATATATTTATCTGGATTGTCTGGATCTCTTAAAGAAACTTGAGCAGTAAAGTTCTCAAAACCTAATGAACCAAATACATAAAGTACAAGATCAATGACGTTTTTAAATTCTTGGTCTAACTGATCTGGTGTACAAAATAAATGTGCATCATCTTGTGTAAATCCTCTAACTCTTGTTAGTCCATGCAGTTCACCACTTTGTTCATATCTATACACAGTACCAAATTCTGCAAAACGTTTCGGCAAATCTTTGTAAGACCACTGGTTATTATTGTAAATTTCACAGTGATGAGGACAATTCATTGGTTTAAGTAAAAATTCCTCATCTGCTTTAGGTGTTTTTATAGGCTGAAAGCTGTCTTCACCATATTTAGCGTAATGACCAGAAGTTATATACAATTCTTTTTGACCAATGTGCGGAGTAACAACCATTTCATAGCCAGCTTTTTGTTGTGCTTTTTTAAGGAAATCTTCTAACCTTGCTCTTAACGCGGCACCTTTTGGTAACCATAAAGGCAATCCTTGTCCTACTTTTTGTGAAAATGTAAACAATTCTAGTTGTTTCCCTAATTTTCTATGGTCTCTTTTTTTAGCTTCTTCTAGCAGTTCTAAATATTCTGTTAATTCCTTTTGTTTCGGAAATGAGATTCCGTATACCCTTGTGAGTTGTTTGTTGTTTTCATCTCCTCTCCAATAGGCTCCTGCAACACTTAGAATTTTCACAGCTTTAATAATTCCTGTGTTTGGAATATGTCCTCCTCGACATAAATCAGTAAAAGTTGAATGATCACAGAATGTTATCTCACCATCAGTTAAGTTTTCAATTAGCTCAACCTTATATTCATTTTTTTCTGATTTATATTTTGAAAGCGCATCAGTTTTAGAAACCGATTTCATTTTAAAATCATGCTTGCCTCTTGCAATTTCAAGCATTTTATTTTCTATGGTTTTAAAATCTTTGTCTGAAATTGAATTATCACCTAAATCGACATCATAATAAAAGCCATTTTCTATAGCTGGACCAATTGAAAGTTTAACTCCAGGGTAAAGTTCTTCCAAAGCTTGAGCTAAAACATGTGAGCTTGAATGCCAAAACGCTTTCTTTCCTTCTTCATCATTCCAAGTATATAAAGTCAGGCTACCATCAGAGGTTAATGGAGTGTTGACTTCAATAATAGTATCATTGAACTTTGCTGAGATAACATTGCGAGCAAAACCTTCACTAATATCTTTGGCAACATCCATTGCTGTTATTGTATCATTATAGCTTCTTATACTACCGTCAGGTAAGGTGATCTTTATCATTCTAATTATAATTAAGAGGCAAAGATAGTGGTATCATAACAGTCTTACAATAGATATTTTAAAGAAATTAATTTAGGTGTTTAATATGTAACCCATTGACAATAAGGGTATATAAAAAAGTTTTAAAAAAAGGTTATTAAAAAGTTTGAGAATTTGGTAGTTGGTTGTATGTTTGCGCCCTCTAAACGGGGAGCTGTTTTGGGGAGTTCACAGGGTGTTTTGTTTTGATTTTTTTGTGTTAAAAAAAATAATTCAAAAAAAGATTCAAAAAGTATTGTGGGTAAGAAAAAAGGGTTTTATATTTGCACCCGCTTAAGGAGGAAAGTCTTTAGGGAAAGGAAAGAAAGTTCATTAAACATATTGATTGACAGCGTAAGAAAATGGATTGGAAACGGTCCGTTTATTACAGAGAATAAACCATTTTGAGTACAATTAATATCCTTTGGTTGTTAATAATATAGTCGTAAGACTTAAAATTTAACGATGAAGAGTTTGATCCTGGCTCAGGATGAACGCTAGCGGCAGGCCTAACACATGCAAGTCGGACGGTAACAGGGAAAAGCTTGCTTTTCCGCTGACGAGTGGCGCACGGGTGCGTAACGCGTATACAATCTACCTTTTGCTGTGGGATAGCCCAGGGAAACTTGGATTAATACCGCATAGTATATGGAGGTGGCATCGCCATCATATTAAAGGTTACGGCAAAAGATGAGTATGCGTCCTATTAGCTAGATGGTGTGGTAACGGCACACCATGGCAACGATAGGTAGGGGCCCTGAGAGGGGGATCCCCC
>JAUIGO010000089.1 GCA_030429955.1 Bacteroidia bacterium | reverse complement strand
GATCGTTTTGGTGATGTAAAAGACAACGCTTCTCCTCTACTTCAAGAGTTACGACAAGGCATCAATAAATTAAAAGGCAAAATAAATTCAAGTTTTACTACAGCTTTAAGCACCTATCACAACCTCGACTATCTGGATGATATTCGCGAGTCTGTGGTTGATAACAAACGTGTATTGGCTGTAAAAGCCATGCATAGACGCAATGTAAAAGGCGCTATACTTGGTGGAAGCAAAACTGGAAGCATTGTGTATATTGAGCCTGAGGCTACTTTAAAACACACCAGAGAGCTCAATAATTTAGAATATGAAGAGAGCGAAGAAGTCATTCGTATATTAAAAGAGGTCACAAATTTCATCAGACCGTTTTTACCATTATTAGAAAATTACCAATCGTTTCTCACCACCTTAGATGTCATTGCTGCTAAAGCTAAGTATGCCAAATCCATGGATGCGATTCTTCCTGAAATTACCGAAGAAAAAGCAATGTACTTGAGAGATGCATACCATCCACTGCTCTATTTAACCAACCTAAAAAAGAAAGAAAAAACATTTCCGCAAACTATAGAATTAAAGCAGGATAGCAGAATTATTGTGATTTCAGGTCCAAATGCTGGCGGAAAAAGTATCACCTTAAAAACCGTTGGCTTATTACAAGTCATGTTGCAAAGTGGTATGCTTATTCCTGTTCATGAGCGAAGCAAAGCCTGTTTATTTGATCGGATTTTGAGTGATATTGGCGATAATCAATCCATTGAAAATCATTTGAGTACCTATAGTTACAGACTGAAGCAAATGAATTATTTCTTGAAGAAATGTAATAAAAAAACACTTTTTCTTATTGATGAATTCGGTACAGGTTCAGACCCAGAACTTGGTGGCGCTTTAGCTGAAACCTTTTTAGAAGAATTTTACCACAGAGAAGCTTTTGGCATCATTACAACGCATTATTCTAACTTAAAGCTATTGGCTAACGAAAAGGAACACATGATTAATGCCAATATGCTATTCGATGAACGTTCCTTAGAACCAAAATACAAACTTGTTTTAGGTCAAGCAGGAAGTTCCTTTACCTTTGAAGTCGCTCAAAAAAACGGAATTCCTTTCAGTTTAATTAATAGAGCTAAAAAGAAAATAGAACGCTCTAAAGTTCGGTTTGATGCCACTATTGCTAAACTTCAGAAAGAACGCTCCAAACTTGAAAAAACTGGTGAAAGCTTAAAACAGAACGAGAAGAAAAAGTTGGCTGAAGCGGATAAATTAGAAGCTATTAATGAGAAAATACAGAAGAAACTAGAAAGCTATCAAGAATTATATGACAGCAATCAACGTCTTATTTATTTAGGTCAAAAGGTGAATGACTTATCTGAAAAATATTTCAACAACAAGCAAAAGCGTGAATTAATGGCTGAGCTTTTTAAATTGGTTCAAATTGAAAATTCGAAACGCAAAAAAGTTTCAGTAAAAGAAAAGAAAGTAGCCAAACAAAAAGAACAACAAGTACAGAAAGAAGTTGAGAAAAAGGTTGAAGTGATTCGGAAAAAGAAAAAAGCAGCCAAGAAAAAAGCCATTGAAACACCAAAACCAAAGCCAACGTTAAAGGTTGGCGACAGAGTAAGAATGGAAGATGGTAGAGCTGTTGGTAGTATTGATAAAATTGAAAAAAACAAAGCTGTTGTAAATTATGGTATGTTTACAACTAACGTAAGTATTGAACAGTTAGAACTGGTTGAAGCCAAAAAATGAGCCAACTACCCAAACATAAACAACTTATTCTTTTTGACGGCGTTTGCAATCTTTGCAACTCCAGTGTGAATTATGTGATAAAGCATGATAAGAATGATGTATTTAGGTTTGCTCCATTACAAGGAGAAACTGGAATAGCGATTATTGAAAAGTTTAATTTAGATACGTCACAAACAGATTCTATTTTGTTGTATTCAGAAGACAAAGGATTGAAAATAAAATCTTCAGCTGCATTAGCAATTGCTTCAAAACTTGGTTTTCCAAGAAATTTATTGACTATTTTTTATATCATCCCAACTTTTATTAGAAATTGGGTTTACGATTATATAGCTAAGAATCGCTATAAATGGTATGGCAAAAAGAATGCTTGCATGATACCAACTCCAGAGCTTAAGGAAAAATTTTTAAACTAAAAAGCCTTAAGTCAGACTCAAGGCTCTTTAATACATTTAACAACTAACGAAAAAACTAAATTTTTACTTTGTTAGCACATTTATTTTGGCTGTTGTAAATATAGAACCCTTAGTTAGTTTTAATTTAAAACCTCGTTGAACGACTGTTATTTTTGTTTAAAAAAGTAAAGAAGCAAATTTAATCTGTGAACTGCACTTACTTTAAATTCTTCAGGATAAAATCGACGGTTTTACTTTTATTATCATTATTAAGATAAGAATCTGTATAATATTTGGCATTTACTGCATAGCCTTTTTCAATAAGATATTCAATAGTTTCAACATGTTCTAAGGAAACTTTTCCAGTAAGAAGCAAGCTTAAATCTTTTCCTTCTTGGAAGTAATCAAATACTTTTTTCAATCCTGATAAGTAGAGATAATCTTTTGTAAATCCGCCACCACGATGCGCTCTAACAGTAATATGAAAAGCATCTTCTCTATTCAAATCGTGGGTGTTATGAAGTAATCTGAAAGTTTTTGAAAACGAATAGCCTTTTGCCAAACTATTGACAGCAATAACTCTATAAGCCAATTCACGAAGTCTTTTTATGGTTAAATGACCAGACATGTATTCACTAAACACTGCTAATCCTTCTTGAGTTTCTACGTTGTTTGGAAAACCATGAGAAAATATTTTAAGAGGATGCAATAAGCCATTCATGGTGGTTACCATGTGTACACCTATTTCATGATTGGTCAGGATACCTATTTCGTTTTCACTAAAGGTATGTTTATTGTTTAGAACTAGTGTTTTGGTATTGTTCAAAACCATTGCAATAGCTCCCATTGTGGTAGAGTACTTTATATTATAAGTAAAATCATACCTTCCTGAAAACTCCTTAAAAATGGTTTCTGTCTCTTCTGGTGAATATTTTGGTTTAAAATGATCTGCATCATAGTCAGCATCATAATGAAGAATATACTTCGCGTTTTCTACATCTTTTTCAGTTGGTGTCCCGAATGAATGTAAGCTGTTGTAATAAAACTTCTTGCCATTACCAATAGTCTCAATGCATTGTATAAGCCCTGAATAAAAGTAAATAACGTCCTCATATAAATCCTTTAAACGCTCGTCTTCTATGTGTTCAATTGGCAATGAGAATAATTCGCGATGCAGATTAAACTTGTCAAAATCAATATTAGGATAATGAAAAACGGGATTGGTTAAGTATTTTGACGCAAAGAACTTCTCCTTTTCGCTTTCAATATTAATAGGATTCACATAAGTTAAAAGTTCAATTTTTTTAACCAGTTTATCTAAACGTGTGTCAATATCCAGTAAGGTTTTGCTTACTGTACTTGTCTCTTGCTTCATATTTATTTTCCACGAAAGTGGAAATCTTTTTACTAATTATTTACTGTGCTTTTCTATAAATGCTTTTGCGTGCTTTGGAAGTCGTTCTCTTAATTGTTTTTCAACACTATTGACAACTTCTGGGAAATTAACTTGCTCGTATTCGTCACAATACACTTTAGCAATTTCAGTAGCCAAAACTAGTGTATTTTTGAAGTTATTGGTAATGAATTTCAAGAAATATCCATTTCCAAAAAATGTATTGTTAACTAATGCTGTTGACTTAATATTGTTTGGTAATTTAATTTCTGAAAGACTTTGTCTCCAAGCTTCAATATCTTCACCAAAACGATTGTTATCTACATTACTTGTTCCTAAATTCCAGGTTGGCACTTCCCTATCCCAACGTTGCCAGTTGTAGCTGTGCATATCATAAACAATAGCTATTTTATGCTTCGTTTCAATGGTTTTAACCAAAGTGTGAACAACTTTATAGAAAGCTTTATGTTTCGCTAAGGACTTTTGCTTTTGAGCTTCAGGCAATGGATTTTTCCAGAGTTGTTTTCCCCATGCGGTTTCAAAAACAGCTTCTTCAGGAGATCTGTTTAAATCGTACTCAAATCGAGAATCACAACCAGCAATTACAATTGGATGTGAAGCTATCATGTTTTTTGTTTCTGGATCTTCTTCGTACCATCTGTCGTATTCGGTATGCAGGCAATTATCCCAAAGTTCTTTTCTAAATTGATGTCCATCATGAATAGCAGCACATATATAAGGCACATAGTCATCAATTTTAATGGTAAATGAATAGTCATCTGCAACTGCATGAAAAGTTTGCTGCTGCTTTATTTTATGTATAATTGAATCAACAGATAGTCTTTCCATATCAACTTAAAATTTTCTTGAGGTATAGAAACATATTGCGTTCCATGATGTCATATTCGCCATCACTTAAAAACAGTGTTTTAATATCTGTAAATAATGATTGTAAGTCATCAGCATCATAATTGTGATCTTTTACACCTTGAATGATTTTTTGAAGACTCTGGTAATCGTTGTCTTGATCAAATTCATCATGAATTTTTTGAAACGTTTGCATATCTACTTTTGAGATAATGACGTTTTTTTCAGTATTAGCTTCATCAAAATTTGAGTGCGCTGTAAAAAGCAATATATAAGCGACTAATTCTTCTTTTGTCCAATGAGGTTTTTGCATAATTATTCTGTTGTTAATGAACCATATTCTGTCCATGAACCATCATAAACGGAATGGTCTGTTTTTCCAATTAATTCAGCTCCCAATGCTAATACACAAGCGGTAATGCCTGAACCACAAGAAAACACTAAATGCTGTTCTTGAGCATCGATGGCATTAAATTCTTTTTCTAATTCATCAATTGATTTAAAACAATGTCCATTTTCTAAAAGATTGGTAAATGGAATATTTACTGAATTTGGAATGGTACCACTTCTCAACCCTTTTCTTGGTTCTGGAGCTATTCCTTTAAATCGATTAGCTGAACGAGCATCTATAATAAGATGCTTTCTATTGCCTGATGATTCTTGAATATCATTAAAAAACTTGAATGCTTTAGGATTATATTTAGCTACAAAATCACCTTTTGGTCTTTTATTAGTTTGCTTTTTTTCCAATGGAAGATTTGCAGCTTTCCATTGAGGCAAACCTCCATCTAACACAGCAATATTGTTAAACCCAAAAGCTTTAAACAAATACCAAACTCTGGCACTAGAATAAATGCCTTTATCGTCATAAACTACAATTGCACTATCTAAATTAACGCCAAGCTTCTGAGCTTCTTTTGTAAATTGAACTTCAGAAGGTACAGTATTCGGAAAAGGTGCAGTAGTATCATTAAACACCTGTTTAATATCAATGAATTGCGTATTTGGAATTTGAAACTCTTCCGAAGTGTTATCATCAGAGGTTACTTTATCCATACTTGCATCAAAAATAAGCAGATTGGTAGTATTTAAATGATTGAATAACCATTCAACTGAAACAACAGGTTTTATAAAAGAAATACTATTCATTTTTTGTCATAACTGAAAACTGCAACTGTTTACTGCAGACTGTTTCTAGGCTTCATCAACAGTTTTACGCAAACGTGAACGCCTGTCAAAAGCTTGTAGTTTATCTAGTACTTTACTCTCTAGAAAATCGATTACTTTTTCTTCAACTTTTACTTTAGGTTTATACACTTTGTTTATATAAGTGATTCCACCTGGAGACATCACATTTACTTCAACAAGTTTTCCGCCAATAACATCAATGCCAACAAAGTACAAGCCATCTTTTACCAATTTTGGTCCAATTTGTTTGCACAATGCTTTTTCGGCTTTTGTAAGAGCATGCTTTTGTACACTTCCTCCAGCAGACACATTTGAGCGATGGTCGTCTGTTCCTGGAACACGTTTCATGGCACCAACAGGCTCGCCATTCAACAATAAAATCCTAACATCGCCTTGATCTGCACCTTCAATATAATCTTGAAGAATCACATAATTTGAAACGCCATCAGAGCCAGTTATG
>JAUIGO010000029.1 GCA_030429955.1 Bacteroidia bacterium | reverse complement strand
CTTTAAAAATGTTAATTCCGTCAATTCCAGTAAATGTTACATAAGCAGCAAATAAAGCTAACGACGTTAATGCTGCAGAAGCAATAGCAAATCCTTTTCCTGTTGCAGCAGTTGTATTACCAACTGAATCTAAAATATCTGTACGCTCTCTTACAATTGGTTCTTGTTCGCTCATTTCAGCAATACCACCTGCATTATCAGAAATCGGTCCGAAAGCATCAATAGCTAATTGCATAGCTGTAGTTGCCATCATTGCAGAAGCTGCTAAAGCAACACCATAAAATCCTGCAAAACCATAAGATGCCCAAATAGCTCCAGCGAATAACAATACTGATGGGAATGTTGATATCATACCAGTTGCTAAACCAGCAATAATATTAGTTCCAGCTCCTGTACTTGATTGCTGTACAATTTTTAAAATTGGTTTTTTTCCTAATCCAGTATAATATTCCGTTACTGCAGAAATAACACCACCAACAACTAAACCTACAAGAGTCGCGTAAAATACACGCATAGAAGAAATTTCTTGTAAACCTTCACCAAAAAATTCCATAGTCATGGTTTCTGGCAACATCCAAGTACACAATCCGAAACATGAAATGGCTACTAATATAATAGATGTAATGTTTCCTTTGTTTAAAGCTCCCATTACTTGAGCCTCTTTAGCATCATTACTATTTATCTTTACTAACATGGTACCAATCACAGAAATAATAATTCCTGCACCAGCAATTGCCATAGGCAATAAAATTGGGCCAATACCACCAAAAGCATCGTCAATCATTCCACCCATATCTTTTATCACATAGTTTCCAAGAACCATTGCTGCTAATACAGTTGCTACATAAGATCCAAATAAATCGGCTCCCATTCCAGCAACATCACCAACATTGTCTCCAACGTTATCTGCAATAGTTGCAGGATTACGAGGATCATCTTCAGGAATTCCAGCTTCAACTTTACCTACTAAATCGGCTCCAACATCTGCCGCTTTTGTATAGATTCCTCCACCAACACGAGCAAATAAGGCAATTGATTCAGCTCCTAATGAGAACCCTGCAAGTGTTTCTAACACAATAGTCATATCCATTGTATTGGTCCAAACGCCTCCCATAAAAAAGTGAAAGAATATAATAAAGAAGGCTGTTAACCCTAAAACGGCCAAACCAGCTACTCCAAGTCCCATTACAGTACCACCACCAAATGAAATTTTAAGTGCATTAGGTAAACTGGTTCGTGCAGCTTGTGTAGTTCTTACATTGGTTTTTGTTGCAATTTTCATTCCTATGTTTCCAGCGAAAGCTGAAAAAACTGCTCCAAAAATGAAGGCAATCACAATAAGCCAATGTGTCGTTGGAACAACAAATGACACAATAGCTAACAATATACTCACAACAATTACGAAAATTGTTAGAAGCTTATATTCGGCGTTTAAAAAAGCCAAAGCACCTTCATAGATGTGATCTGAAATTTCTTTCATTTTGCCATCTCCAGCATCTTGCTTCATCACCCAAGATTTTTTTACAAGCATGTAAATTAAACCTAAAGCTGCCAATGCTATTGGCATATAAATCATCATTGATTCCATATAGTTTTATTGTTTGATTAGTTTTTAACGTTTGCAAAAGTAGTAAAATGAATGTTAATAGAAAAACCCTTTTACAATACGTGCAAAAGGGTTTTATAAAACTAATTCAATATTGATTTTTAAATGGTAAAATCACCATTTAATTTATGATCGCTTGTTTCGTACCTATTTACACATTTATTTAGAATATCATAAGCTTCTTCAGCATTTCCCCAACCGCCAACATCTACTTTTTTCTTCTCTAAATCCTTATAAACTTGAAAAAAATGCTCAATTTCTTTAATTTGATGAGGGTTCATATCACTCAAATCATTCAAATTATTCCAAATAGGGTCAGAAACTGGCACACAAATCACTTTTTCATCTGGTCCTTTTTCATCTGCCATGTGAAACACACCTATTGGCTTTACTTCAACCACACACATTGGAAAAGTTGGTTCGCCTCCAAGCACTAATACATCCAATGGATCTCCATCCAAAGCTAAAGTTTCTGGAATAAAACCATAATCTGCTGGATACATCATAGACGAAAACAACATTCTGTCAAAACGAATTTTCTTTAATTCGAAATCATACTCATATTTATTTCTACTTCCTTTAGGGATTTCAATCAATACGTCAAAACTCAATTTTCCTTTTGGGCTCATAACTTCAAATTTTTAAGGGCTGCAAAAGTACACAACCTTTTGAGTTTGTACAACAAAATGATAGTTGAGTTTCTAAAAAATTAAATTATCTTAGTTCGCGCTTAGAATCTTCATTAATTTTATTCTAAAACCACCAAAAGAAAACATTATGAATAGTTTATTTTTAATATTATTTATCACACTTCTTGTAAGCTGCAAAAACGAAAAATCTCTTACTGCTGAAGAACAACGTTGGCAACAACGCGCTGAAAATACAGAGATAATTAGGGACAATTTTGGAGTGCCTCACATCTATGGGAAAACTGATGCCGATGCTGTTTTTGGATTACTCTATGCACAATGTGAAGATGATTTTAATCGTGTAGAACGAAATTATATTTGGGCAATTGGACGACTAGCTGAAGTAGAAGGCGAAGAATCCTTGTATAGCGATTTACGCGCTAATCTTTACATGACTAAAGATGAGGCAATTGAAAACTACAACAATAGTCCTAAATGGCTTCAAGAATTGTGTATTGCTTTCGCTGATGGCATCAATTATTATTTACATAAAAATTCTGAGGTTCAACCAAAATTATTAACTCGTTTTGAACCTTGGATGCCAATGTATTTTAGCGAAGGCTCTATTGGTGGTGATATTGAAAGCGTTTCTACTAGAAAAATAAAAGAATTTTATGACAAAACAACTGATGATAGAGTCGCTATTAACGATGGTCTAATCCGATTGAAAGATGATGAGCCAAGAGGATCCAACGGTTTTGCCATTGCTGGCAGCAAAACAAAATCTGGTGATGCCATGTTGCTTATTAATCCGCATACGTCATTCTTTTTTCGTGGTGAAGTACATGTTGTGAGTGAAGAAGGCTTAAATGCTTATGGAGCCGTGACTTGGGGGCAGTTTTTTGTATATCAAGGATTTAATGAAAAAACCGGTTGGATGCATACTTCAACAGGCACTGATATTATTGATGAGTTTGAAGAAACTATTGTTAAAGATGGCTCGAAATTGTCTTATAAATATGGGGAAGAATTACGTTCTATTGACTCCATGGAAGTGACTTTAAAATATAAGAGTGAAGATGGCTTTAAAGAAAAAACTTTTATGACGTATAGAACGCATCATGGCCCAATTACACATGCCAATGATGACAAATGGGTTGCAACAGCATTAATGTGGAGTCCAGTAAAAGCTTTGGAGCAGTCTTTTACGAGAACCAAAAAATCAAATCATAAAGAGTTTTATGAAATGATGAACATAAGAACCAACTCATCTAACAATACGGTTTATGCTGATGCAGATGGTACTATTGCCTACTATCATGGCAACTTTATACCAAAAAGAAATGAGAAATTTGACTATAGCCAACCAGTTGATGGCAGCAATCCGGAAACAGATTGGGATGGATTGCATCCTTTAGAAGATAATATTCTAGTACTAAATCCACCAAATGGCTGGATACAAAACTGTAACTCTACACCTTTTACAAGTGCAGCTGAATATAGCCCAAAGCGTGAAGATTACCCAAATTATATGACCTCTTTCCCAGAGAACTTCAGAGGCATGCATGCCATTCCATTACTTACAAAAGCTGAAGATTTAACACTGGATTCCTTAATTGAACTGGCTTACGATACTTATTTGCCAGGAGCGGATTTGCTAATTAGTGGTTTGTTGGATGCTGCTGCAAAAGCTCCAGTAAAAACACAAGAAGCTAAAGACGCCATCAACTTATTAAAAGAATGGGACTTTAGAGTATCTGAAAGTTCAGTAGGAATGACCTTGGCACAGTTTTATATAAATGCCTATTATAAGTCAGGTAAAATTCCTGCTATGGAAGGTAATAAACGAATAACCAGATTAGGACAATTTGATTATATGAGTAAAACCTCTAATCCTAATGAGCGTTTAGAAATATTTGAAATCGCTTTAAATAAATTAAAAGAAGATTTTGGTTCATGGCAAACACCTTGGGGAGAATTTAATCGTTACCAAAGAAACGATGGCGAAATTTTTCAGGAATTTGATGATGCAAAACCTAGCCTTCCAGTTGGCATGGCTTCAAGTTCTTGGGGTGCTTTGGCTTCATTTGGAGCTAGGTTTGGAGAGAATACTAAAAGACAGTATGGAACTTCAGGAAACAGTTTTGTAGCAGTTGTTGAGTTTGGCGATAAGGTAAAAGCTAAATCTATGTTGGCTGGTGGACAAAGCGGAAATCCAGCTTCGCCACATTTTGATGATCAAGCACAGCGTTATGCAGATGGTGAGTTTAAAGAGGTTGCTTATTACAGAGAAGATGTTGAAAAACGTGCAGAAGCAAAGTATCATCCAGGAGACATACAGCAATAATCTATGAAAAAGGGAGTCACTTATATTAGCAGGTTTTTATTAATCATAATACTATTCTGTTCTTGCAAACAAGACCAAAAAACAGAACCAGCTATTGCGAATTCTTATACAGTTTCAGGAACAATAAAAGGATTAGACACTAAATTCATGACCTATTCTTTTAATGATGAAACTGGCAAAAGGGTTTGGGATTCTATCTTTGTTGAAAATGAACATTTCTCTCATACAGGAAAAATAACTGAACCCACATTTTTCTTTCTTTGGCCAAATGTAGAAAGCACTATAAAAACAACACAAAGTGGTGGCTATTATCCTGCAAAATCATCTCAGTTCGCATTTTTGGCAAGTCCAGGCGATGAGATAGAGTTTAAAGGCGAAGTCACAGATTTTATAAATGCTTACCCTACAGGAACAAAAGCCAGCGATGATTTAGCATCAATAAACAAAAAGATTTTTCCTTTAATGAACACATCTGTTAACTATATGTTGGAAAAAGAGTTATTGAATGAAAGTGATGCTAGATACAAAACCATTGAAGACTCTATTGCTATATTAAATGAGCAAGTGGTTACATTAAAAAAGGAGTTTGTGATGTCACATCCAAAATCTGAAGCAGCTGCATGGTATTTATCTGATATGATGCTGCGAAGTCAGATTGAAAACGATGAAGCTATTGCTGCGTTTAAAGCTTTTGATACTAAATTGAAGGATTACAGGTACTATCAAGAAGTAGCCACACGAGTTAAAGGTATTGAAGCTACTTTAATAGGCAAAAACATTGAAAATTTTACAACCAAAGAAACATTTTCAGGGGAACCATTTGAGTTTAATTCACTAAAAGGCAAATATGTTTTAATTGATTTTTGGGGAACATGGTGTGGTCCTTGCATTGAAGAAATGCCAAAAGTAAAAGCATACCAAGAAAAGTATAAAGACAAATTAACTGTTTTAGGAGTAAACCAAGGTGACACCAAAGACAAGATTGACAAATTTATAACGCCAAAAGGTTACACTTGGACACATTTAATGGATGGGAAAGGTGATGCCAATTTTGTGTTTAAGTTTAATGTTGCTGGTTTTCCAACCAAATTTATTGTAAATCCAGAAGGCAAAATCCTTCACAGATTTGTTGGTAATGGCGAAGAAGCCTTTGCTGTTCTAGATGAACTTTTGAAATAGAAATCGTTACTACTATTTACTTTTTTCGCTGCTATTAGACTTAAGATGTATATCTATCTGAGGGAATGCAATTACTATATTGTTTTTAGTGAAATTTTTATTTATTTTTCTTCTAATATCACTTTTCATTTTTCCAATTCTAAAAATATTTGCACTAAAGAATAAAAGCTGAAAATCTAATGATGAGCTGCCAAAGTTTAATAATCGTGCCTCAATCAACTTCTTGTTTTGTATTTCGGAATGCTCAAACGCACTTTCTTCTAAAATCTTAATCACGAAGTCAACATCACTTCCATAAGCTACACCAACATTAATCTTAAAACGGGTTTGATGTGATTGATGACTCCAATTTATTACCTTACTAGTAGTTATCAATGAATTTGGGATTATAATAGAAATATCATCCCTATTCATTGCTTTGGAAGTCCTTAAACCTATACTTTCAATTATTACAACATCACTATCAATTTCTAAAACATCACCCACCTCTATAGAGCGCTCTGAAAGCAATATAATACCAGAGATTACATCGTTAAATGTCTGTTGTAATCCTAGACCAATACCCACCAATAATGCAGCTGAACCTGCTAATAATAAAGTGACTTTAATGCCAATAGACTCTAACACCAATGCAATGGCAATTACCCAAACCACTTATCTAATAATTTTCAATAAAGCGTAGGTGCTTCCAGTATCTATTTTTCTGGATTTATTTTTTCGGAAAAATGCTTTCTTAATAATCCATAGTATTGCTTTAGTAACGATTATGATGATTAATATACTGGTTACTTGGGCGACTTGTAATGTATAGGTACCAAAAGTGAAGATTTCAAATTCTAAAATTTGATTTAGTGTTTCCATTTCATTTTTAGTTCATTTTTTATAAGGTAGTTTAAATAATATAGCTTCACAGCTATTTACTTGATTATTAAATATAAAAATTAACAGTTAAGAGCTAAGCTTAAAGTTTAGTTCATTTCACTTATCTTTATTCTTAAACTGAAAAGTGACATTATAATTTGATAAAACAGTATAAAAATATGGTATGAAAACAACACCAGAACATGACAAACGTATTGCAGAAATGAAATTTGCTTCAGTTTATCCGCATTACATCACAAAAGTTGAGAAGAAAAATAGAACAAAAGAAGAATTACATCAAGTGATTGAGTGGCTAACAGGTTTTGATAAACATAAACTACAAGAACTCATCGATGAGAATGTAACCTTTGAAACATTCTTTAAAAAAGCAAAACTAAACACAAATGCTCACCTTATAAAAGGTATGATTTGTGGATATCGAATTGAAGAAATAAAGAGCCCTTTAACACAACAAGTAAGATATTTAGATAAGTTAGTTGATGAATTAGCGAAAGGCAGAAAGATGGAAAAAATATTACGAGATATTTAGAATAATACTTCTAATAACTTAAAGCATCTTCAAATTATTTACTTCTTGCTCTGTTAAATGTTTCCAATGACCACGTGGTATATCTTTTTTGGTCATTTCAGCAATCATAACACAATCTACTTTAATGAGATCATAATTAAAATGCTCAAAAATAGTTCTGATAATGGTATTTCCTGTGTTTTTGATTTTTAAACCAATTTCTTTTTTTGGTGCACCATCAATGTAGCTAATATCCTCAACAGAAATTAGTTTGCCATCTATTTTAAAGCCGTCTTTGATTTGCTTAAGGTCTTCGTATTTTAGGTTTTTATCAAGTTCTATTTGAAACAAACGCGATACGCCATTTTTTGAATTGGTAAATTTTTCGTGAATACTTTCGTCGTTAGTAAACAGCAACAAACCTGTTGAGTTTCTTCCTAATCTTCCAATGGGTTTAATACGAGAACTCGTTGCATTGGCTACCAAATCCATTACTGTTCGACCCTTACCTTCACTTGTAGTGGTTGCAAAGCCTTTAGGTTTGTTTAATAAAACGTAAGCCTTTTTTTCTGGATTAACGCGTTGTCCATCATAACGTACTTCATCATCCAGTTTTACTTTATAACCCATTTCGGTTATCACCTTACCATTTACAGTTACCAAACCAATAGCAATGTGTTCATCAGCTTCACGACGTGAGCAAATACCAGAGTTGGAAATATATTTATTTAGACGTATTTCGTTAGGGTTTGACGCTTTTGGAGTAGTAACCTTTTTCTTGAAGGGAGCATTCCCTCTAGCAAAGCTTTTGCCTTTAGCATTAGTATTGCTTCTGCTTGAAGCAGTATTCTTTGCATTCTTAAAACTTCTACCTGAAGATTTTCCTTTTCCGCTACTCCCTTGCTGTCTGCTCATGATGACTAATTTTTTGGCAAAGGTAATACATTAGTTCACATTATTCGAAATATTCTGTCGTTGATTGACGTGTTCTGTTAACCGTTAATTTTGTGACATCTGGACGTGAATAATGTCCAACTGGATCAAAGTTTTGACGTTCTTCATACACTCGATTAAAATCGATGGTTTTAATGATTAATCCTTCCTTATTAATCACTGGCTCAATGATCCATTCGCCATCAGGACCAGCAATACAACTGCCTCCATTAGATAGAACATTTGGAGCCTCTTTGAGTATTTCACTTAAATGTGGCGTATCTTTTGGAAAGTCTTCCTTGTTCATCAAACTTGAAACAGACACCACATAAGAACGCGATTCCCTTGCAATAAAACGTGTAATATCCTTAGTGTTGTGGTCACTTCCAGGCCAAACAGCAATATGTAAATTTTCTCCTAAACCATAAAGTGCAGTTCTTGGTAAAGGCATCCAGTTTTCCCAACAGTTTAAGCCTCCAACTGTAAATTGTTTTAAAGAATGTACTTGCAAACCATTGCCATCTCCAGGAGACCACGTTAAGCGTTCGTCATAAGTAGGCTGCAGTTTTCTATGTACTGATTTTATCTCTCCTTTTTGATTAATGTAAACTAACGATGCATAAACACTGTGTCCACCTCGATCTAATGGTCGTTCAATAACACCTAAATACACAGCCATTTTATGTTTTTTTGCCAATTGACAAATGGAGTTTAAATCGCCATTTTCAATAGTAATGGAATTCGCTACATAATGTCTGTGTAATTCTTTATTCACTTTTTTGTCCCATTCTGCTCCTCCAGTTAATGCCAACCAAAACGGATAGCCCGGAATTAAGCCTTCGCCAAAAACAATTAATTCACATTTTTCTTTTGCAGCATCTTTAATATATTGCTCCACTTTTTTGATGGTTTCGGCCTTGTTTAACCAAACAGGAGCAATTTGAGCCATTGCAATTTTTAAAGTGTTTTCCATTACAAAATTCGATTTAAAAGTAAATTTACATCAATTAGAACAATACTAAAAACACCAGCAACAATAATAAACTTCAGAATATTATGAAGTATTAAATACTGCGACTTGTTATTTGATTTTTGAAGTAATAACAAAAACAAAACAAGGAGCGCGATACTGAGATAGAAGAAGTAATTCATTCTACCAATATTGAATTTAAAAATTAAAAAATATGCTGGAATCAAAGTTAAAACCGTCAAAATGGTTAACATTATTTTTGATGTTTTTTCACCATAAACAATAGGTATGGTTTTATAATTTAATGCCAAATCACCTTTAATATTTTCGAGGTCTTTGGTCAACTCACGCATAGACAATATGAGGAACAAAAACATGGCATGAACAAAAATGACTGTTTCAAAGTTCTTGTAATAAATAAAAACCGCGAAAAATGGTGTAATGGTTAATATGGCTGACGTTAGATTCCCAATTATTGGTAATTTTTTAAGCTTATGTGAGTAAAACCAAATGGCGAAAATGTAGGCAGAAAAGAAAATCACAGCTCTGAATGATACATAACTTGCCATGATAACTGCAATAAAATTAAGCACAAAATAAAATACCAGTTTGGTGTTTTGACTTACCAATCGATCTAACATTGACTTTTGAGG
The DNA here is from genome assembly GCA_030429955.1 of Bacteroidia bacterium. GTDB lineage: Bacteria > Bacteroidota > Bacteroidia > Flavobacteriales > Flavobacteriaceae > CAJQLB01. Next base: position 26,231 of record JAUIGO010000029.1, on the reverse strand, counting down.
ACGATTGATTAAATCCTTTTCTGAATCGTAAAAATTATTGATGATATAGCCTCCAGCAATTGTTGCAGAAGACGCTAAAACAATCATTAGTAAATTCAAATCAAAAACAACATGTTTCAGAGGTTTATCATGAGCTAAAATGTAAATGGATGTTAGGTATTGAGCAAGAACAATAACCAAAATATTGTAACCTCTAACCACAGAAAACATGCTAAAAAACTTAACCAAGATGTGTTTGTGTTTTCGAGTCAACATATATCTATAATAAAGTGAGACTCTTCGACTGCGCTCAGAGTGACAGAAAAGTATTTAAAAATTGTAAACCACTTCTAATTTATAATCTGAAAGTGATTTTTGAGCACGTTCCATATCTTCAGTAAAACCTAAAATATAGCCTCCACCACCAGAGCCACAAAGTTTCAAGTAGTAGTCGTTGGTTTCAAGACCTTTTTTCCATAACTCATGAAAATTTTGAGGAATCATTGGTTTGAAATGATTTAAAACAACTTTAGACAATTGCTTTGTATTTCTAAAGAGCGATTTTATATCTCCCTTTAAGAAATCGTCTACACAAGCGTCTGTATGTTTTATAAATTGGTTTTTTAACATTTTACGAAAGCCTTCTTGTTTCATGTTTTCCATAAAAATGCCAACCATTGGTGCAGTTTCACCAATTATACCACTATCTAATAAAAACACAGCGCCTTTTCCAGTACTTTGCTGAGAAGGAATTCCTGTGGCTTCAATATTATCTTTAGAATTGATAAGAATTGGAATGCTTAAATAACTGTTTAAAGGATCTAAACCAGATGATTTTCCATGGAAAAAAGACTCCATTTCAGAAAAGATACTTTTTAATTTTAAAAGCTTTTCTCTCGTTAAGTTTTCTAGAACCGTAATCTTATCAAAAGCGTATTTATCATAAATTGCAGCAACTAAAGCACCACTACTTCCAACACCATAACCTTGAGGAATTGAAGAGTCAAAATACATACCGGCTTCAACATCAGCTTTAAGAGTGTCAAAATCAAAAGTGACTAACTCAGCGTCAATAGTTTCTAAATATTTAACAAAAGCTTTTAAGTTGGCATTCGATTTTAACGCTTCTGGAGATGGGTTTTCGTCCATCTTCAAAGCACCATTATAAAAGCTATACGGAATAGAAAGTCCCTTAGAATCTTTGATGATTCCATACTCTCCAAAAAGTAATATTTTAGAATAAAAAAGTGGTCCTTTCATATCTCTCTAAAAATTTTGTTTAACAATATAGTGATATTTTTAAACATTTATGCAAATCTAATCAATTTTTTTTGCTCCAAAGCCAATTCTATCGCAAATATATTGTTCGTTTTGACAATATGCAACTAACTCACTTTTAATAAATTCCAAAATTTGAACTGCCTCCTTTTCTGGATACAAAATATGCACGTTTGCTCCAGCATCTAAGGTAAAGCAAATATGCCAACCTGTTTTTTGTCTAAAACGCCATATTTTATTGATTATTTCAAGGGTATTTGGTTTCATTAAAATAAAATAAGGCATGCTCGTCATCATCATGGCATGAAGCGTCAACGCTTCGCTTTCAACAATTTTTATGAACGAATTTAAATCGCCTTCTTTAAAAATATGAATCAGTTTTGATAAATTATCATGTGCTTGAGTAAAGCGCTGTTCGGCAAAAGGATGATTGTGCATTAAATTATGACCAACTGTACTACTTACTTGTTTTTCGCCTTTATCGACCAACAAAATGGTGTCTTGATAATTCTTAAAATTCTCATGAACTTCAAAAGGATATTTTACACCAAACAAATTAGAACTATTGGTAATTTCTTTATGTTTTCCCCATACAATCAAATCGCCTTCCACACTTCTACATGCCGAACCTGAGCCTAATCTGGCTAAAAAAGATGCTTTTTGATTGAAGTAATTCTCATCTATAGACCTTTCGACAGAGCCTGTACTGAGCGCAGTCGAAGTGCTCAAGGTGACATCATTTTCCATTAGTTGCTTTTCAATACTCATTAAACACAACGCTAAAGCACTCATTCCAGACGCAGATGAAGCAATACCAGAACTGTGAGGAAAAGTGTTTTTGGTATCTATTACAAAATGATAGTCTTTTAAAAAAGGCAAATAGGATTCAATTCGCTTAAAAAACGTTTGAATTTTTGGTTTAAAATTGTCTTTCTTTTCACCATTTAAAATTACCTCAAAAGAAAATTCTGATGTCACCTTGAGCGCAGTCGAAAGGTCTTTCTTTGCAAAAGACAATGTTGTAATGGTTTTACACGCATTAAGCGTAAAGCTTATTGAAGGGTTTTCAGGAATTTGGTCTTTCTTTTTTCCCCAATATTTTACTAAAGCGATATTACTCGGCGATTCCCAAGTTACTTTCCCTTTTTCTAAAGTTTTCGAATATGTTTTAGGAATAAAATCTTGTTCTGTCATATTTGTTATTCTCCTGACAAAGACTGCCTAAGGCAGATTTTTGATTTTGATTAAATTGTTTCTGCAAAAATAGGGAATATCTATTGGTCTTTTACATTTTTTGATGATAACGCTAGTAACTTTACCATTGTGTTGTAATTTCTTGCTGTTGCAAATGTTTTAAACTTTCGTTCAAAGAAATTGACATTAAATTTTGCCTTTCCTAACCCATTTTCATAGTAATAGTAAATACAGTTGTTAACAATGTTATATTCTTCTCCTTCATACACTTTTTCTGAAGCTTCTTTTACTAAATCATCACTTGGACAATCGTGAAGCATCATAAAATAACTGGCTTTCTTTTTTTCTTCAGCGAAAGGAGAAGCATCAAAAATGCGTTGTAATTCTTGCCTTGTTTTTACTAATACTGACACTTCAAATCCGAAATAATCCTTAATACTATTTTCAATATCATTTTCTATTTTAGAGATATCGCTCTTATTGGATTGTAAAATAATATTACCACTCTGAATGTATGTTTGTACATTTTCAAATCCAGATTTAGAAAGCAATTCACGCAACTCTCCCATTGGCACTTTTTTGTGACCACCAACATTAATCCCTTTTAAAAGTGCGATGTACGTTTTCATAATTTAACTTCCCTCCTAACAAGGAGGGATTGAGGGAGGTGTATTATTGTTTTCTTCAAATTTAAGAATATAATCTTCAATTGCTCTTAATACATTTTCAATATCATTCATTATTTGATAATCTGAAAAACGCAAAACATAAATCCCTAACTCATTTAATCGTTTCGTCTTTTTCACATCTTTTTCATATACGTCTAATATTTCATGCGAATATCCATCACACTCAATTGCGAGCTGTAGTTTATTGCAGAAAAAATCAACTATATATTCATCAATTGGTTTTTGTCTATGAAAATCATAACCATACATTTGGTCTCTTCTTAAATATGTCCAAAGTTTTATTTCTGCTTTCGTTGAATTATTACGAAGCTGCCTTGCTAATTCTTTGAGTTTTGGGTTATAAAGAATCTTCATAATACACTATTTAATATTTCACACACCCCTTAATCCCCTCTTGTTAGAGGGGAAATTCTTCTGAAATTGATTTAGCTGCAATGTAAGCTCCTGTCCACGCATTCTGAAAGTTAAAGCCTCCTGTAACAGCATCAACATTAATGACTTCTCCAGCAAAATACAAATTGTTGTGCAACTTACTTTCAAAGGTTTTAAAATTGATTTCTTTTAAATCAATGCCTCCAGCTGTGACGAATTCTTCTTTAAAAGTACTTTTCCCATCCACATTAAAAACAGCTTGTGTTAATTGCGACGCTAAATCTTCTAATTGACTTTTATTCAAATCTGCCCAACGTGTGTCTTGATTTATATTGGAAGCTAAAACCAATTTATACCACAAGCGTTTTGGTAAGTCAAACTGTGTAGATTTATAAACTTTTTTCTTGGCTAATTGATGCTTTAATTCTTTCAATGTTTCTAAACAATCTTCAAAAGATTGCCTGATAAAATTGACTTCAATCTGAAATTTATAATGGCGTTTTGCCAATTCAATAGCTCCAAAAGCAGACAGTTTTAAAATTGAAGGTGCACTCATTCCAACATGAGTAATTAGCAAAGGACCTTCTGAAACCAAATCAGTTCCTAGCACTTTAACCTCAACATGTTGTGCTACAACTCCAGGAATGTCTTTGATGCGTTCATCCTTAATATCAAAGGTAAACAGCGATGGAACAGGTTGCGAAATGGTATGACCTAAACCTTCAAGAAGACTCCATATTTTTGGATTGCTTCCTGTAGCGATGAGCAATTTTTCAGATGAGTAAATGCAATCTTTGGTTGAAATTTCAAAACCTTTCGACTGCACTTCGACAAGCTCAGTGTGACTTTCTCGAGGTGAAACACTTGTAACACTTTGATTATACAACACCTCAACTTTGTGTTTCTTGGCTTCGTTTAAAAAACAATCAATAATGGTTTTTGAAGAATCTGTAACTGGAAACATTCGTCCATCATCTTCAATTTTGAGCTCAACGCCTCGTTTTTGAAACCATTCGATAGTATCTCCTGTCATAAATTGATGAAAAGGTCCTAATAATTCTTTTTCACCTCTTGGATAATTAAGCACTAATTCAGAAGGTACAAATTCAGCATGAGTGACATTGCATCTTCCACCACCAGAAATTCTAACTTTTTGCAAACCTTCTTTCCCTCGTTCAAGGATAGCGACTTTTAACTTCGGGTTTTGTTCAGCAATATTTATGGCTGCAAAAAATCCAGCAGCTCCTCCTCCAACAATGATGACATCTTTTTCTATCATAACCTATCAGGAAAATCTGAGATAATGGTATCAACGCCATAGGTTTTCATGCGCTCAATGGTTTCGTGGTCATTAACCGTCCAAGTATTTACCTTGTAACCTTGTGATTGCGCTCGTTTTACATTTTCTGGAGTCAGTAAAGCAAAATTAGGATGAATGGCAACTGCATTTATGGTTTTGGCAAACTCGATGGCTTCGTCAACATTGGCTTTTGTTAAAACACCTAACGGCATGTTTTTATCGCTATGAAACACATCCTCCAATTCGTGATGTTGAAAACTGGACACTACAAAATCTTGATAGCTCCATCCTTTAGTTTTTATATACTTCTGAACTACTTCGCAAGTTGCTGCTGCAGTATTTCTTCCTTTTAATTCAATGTTCAACAAACACTTTTTGTCAATGATATCTAGAACTTCCTCTAAAGTGGGGATTAAGAATTCATTGTTGACTTTGAGTTGTTTTAATTCAGATAATGATAACTTGCTAACTTCTCCAGTTCCATTGGTCATTCTGTCTAAAGTGAAATCGTGAAGCACTACCAACTCACCTGAAGCGCATAAATGCACATCGATTTCAATACCATCAACACCAAAATCCAATGCCTTTTTTATCGACTCAATGGTGTTTTCGGCTACATACCCTTTTGCTCCTCGATGTCCCATTTTTATAATTACGTTTTTCATTATTTAGGTCGCATTAACCCTTCTTGTGCAACTGAGGCGATGAGTTTTCCATCTCTTGTAAATATATTTCCTTTAGCAAAACCTCTAGCATTTGAGGTATTTGGAGACTCAATGGAGTACAGCAGCCAATCATCAAAATCGAAGTCTCTAAAGTACCACATGGAGTGGTCTAAACTTGCCGTTTGTGTATTTCCCCAATGTGCTTTGCTTGCATGACGATTCATGGCAGCAGCCAAAATATTATAATCGGAAACATAGGTTAGGATTTGCTGTTTTGTTGCCAAATCTAACTGACTAGCTTCACCTTTCAATTTAAACCAAACATTTGTAAATGGTGGTAAATCTTCTTTGTTAAACGGGTTTACAATCTCCACTGGTTTAAACTCTACAGGTCTATCAACCATTAAAAAATCTTTGGTTCTTGGCGGAATGGCTTCACCAAATTGCTCGAGCATATCTGTCCAACTCAACAGTTCTTCTGGTTGCTTTATATCTTTATTCATTTCAATTTGATGATTGTAACCATCTTCTTTTTTATGAAATGAAGCCGATAAAATAAATATGGTTGTTTCTTTTTGATGTGCTGTAACTCTACGAACTGAAAAACTGCCTCCATCTCTAACTATACTCACATTGTATGTTATTGGCAAGTCTAAATTTCCAGCTTCTAAAAAATAAGAATGCATAGAATGCAATATTCTGCCATTAGTAATGGTTCTGCAAGCAGCATTTATAGCTTGAGCCAAAACCTGACCACCAAATACATTTGGACTTCCAACGGTTTTGCTAATACCATCATATTCGTTATTACCTACCTTTTTTAAGTTTAGTACATTTATTAGATCATCAACTGTGGTCATTTCATTTTAAATTTTATCATTTCAAAACTATTAAATTCATTGGAGGCTAACTACACATTTTATAAATAGTTTATGATTATAAATTTTATTTTATCTTATAACATCAATATATTGATTTTTTATCAAAATTTATGATTTTACAATTTCAACAACTTCTTATTATCTTACTTTTTTTAACCTCTTGTGATACAGGGAAACTAACTGTAATTGCAGATTTACCTAACAGCTTAAAAGAGATCTCAGCTGCAGAAACATTACCTAATTCAGATTTGATTTGGGTTATTGAAGATGCAGGAAACAAAAACAATATTTATGGCATAAACACACAAGGTAAGATTATAAAAGATATTGACATTAGCAATGCAAGCAATATAGATTGGGAAGATTTAACATCAGATCATTTAGGGAATTTATACATTGGTGACTTTGGAAACAACAGTAAAAATAGGGACGATTTTACGATTTATAAAATTTCAAATCTAGAGAACGATGACACAACTGCTGAAAGGGTAAACTTCACACTTCCAAAAGAAATGAAGCCTGAAGATTTTGAAGGTTTTTTTCTGCTGAATGATTACTTCTATATTTTTAGCAAGGAAAACAAAACCAGTAAACTTATAAAAGTGCCTAACCAAGTCGGGAAACATACAGCAGAGTTTGTGACAGATTTTAATTTAGATGGGAAACATCCTAAAATAACCTCAGCTGATGTTAGTGATGATGGTAAAACCATTGTATTATTAAATCATGATAAACTATGGAAAATCACCAACTTTGAAGGTGATGATTTTTTTAAAAGCAGCATTGAAGAAATAACATTTGACCACAATTCACAAAAAGAAGGCATTTGCTTTTTAAACAACTCAACGGTTTACATTACTGATGAAAGGAACAATGGTGAAGGTGGAAATTTATATCTTTTTAGTATCAATTAAAAGTTCAACCCAAAGCCAAAGGAAAATCGGAACCCTTCAGTGCTATTAAAAAAGTTGAAAGTTCCTGATAAACTTTCGGCAGCAGTAACCCAAAATCCGCCACCATAATCATTATGCCATTTTTCTGAATCTTCATTTTTTAGCCACACTCTACCAACATCTGCTCCACCAAAAACTCCGATTTGCAAAGGCAAAATATTGGTTTTAAAGGAAGGGAAGCTATATCTTACATCTGCACTTCCTACAAATGAATTTTTACCTGTAAATCGTTCTGTTCTATAACCTCTTAACCCATTATTGCCACCAATGTTTGCTCCTTGATAAAAAACAAGTTCGTCACCAACTCTTATTTGAGTTCTCACGTCAGTTTTTAATACTAGGTTTCTGTCTTTAGTCAATGCGTTGTAAAAACCAAGGTCAGAGTTTATAAAACCATACGTGTTTTTAGTGTCTTTAAATTCTGTTTTCCCTCCTATATTCAACATAAAAGTCATACCTCTTGTTGGGTTTATGGCATTGTCAAAACTTTTATAATTATACTGAGCTTCTAAACCTCCAAAAAAGCGTCTTTTATAAAAATCGGTGTTAATTTCAGGAGCAAATTCTGAAATAAAACGATCTTCGGTTTCTTCAATTTCTATACCTTCAAAAATGGTTCTAAAACCATAATCACTACCAAAACTGCCTTTTTTAATAATCCCAATTTTAGCACCTATTATACTGGTTTTAACTCGGTTATAATCTAATTCTAACTCATCTTCATTATTTACAGTTTCATTCCCATAGCCAAAAAAGTTGTTTGTGAAGTTTTCAGTAGTAAAAGTTCCAGCGACGTGTAAATTCCAATCTTGGAAAATATTGGCAAACTCACCATCATAATTTAAAGCAAAACCACTCGTTGCAAAAAAATAACCGCCTTTAAAACGATGTTGTTGAGAAAATGGATTACGTTGAAAACCTTTAACTGTTTTCACAAAAGAAACACCTAGTTGAAAACCATCGTCAGGATTAAAACCCATATTTGGTGTAATGGTCGCTGCTTTTGTGATATTTTTATTAAAATTGAAAAGGTTTAAATTATATACATCTGTAAATTTAATTTGTGCTCCTTTGTTTTCTTTAACTGTGTTCTTTTTAGATTTATGGTCATATACTTTTATTCGTCTTCCATTTTTTATAATATAAGTGTCATTTTCTTGACCTCCAATAAGCCTTGTAAATATTAAATTATTTGCCTTTCCAGAAACTTCAAAAATATCTTTATCATCTAAACCATAAATCCATATTTCTTTAGTGATATCTCTGTTAAACGTTTTGTCAACAATAACTTCTCCTTTTTCGCCATCAATGATTCTGGAAATTTTAACATGTGTTTCATTATCACCTGTTCGAGTGACTTCAATATAATCATCTTTATCTGTTCCTGTTAAGACCACAAGCTCATTTAAATAATTATAATAACGTGTAGCAATATCCAAAAGATTAGCACGACGACCTTTTAGTTTTTGTTTTATATCTTCTAAAGTTTCATCTTGAACCGTTTCAGGCACTTTGGAAAAAGCCACGTCAATCACTTCATCTGTAACATTGTCTTGCAAAAATTTGGCTTGTTCCAACCACTTCTCTTTATCAGCTTTTTGAATCAAAACACGATCCAATTTAATTCCAGCACTATTCATCCACTCAATATCTTTTAACTCTTCATCATACACCTGAAGTTGTTTTGTTGAGCCAGAAATAATTTTCATGACATCTAATAATGCACCATCAAAATTTGAAAATACCTGATCTCTATCTCTAGGAATTGGTCTAAAATATTTATCTCCATTTTCCATATCAAATTGTGCCCAACGCCATTGGTCTTGATGTCTATCCCAATCACCAATTAGCATATCAAAGAGTCGTGCTCTTACAAAGGCATTTTCATCAATTTTATACTTTTCATCTTCACGAACTTTTTCAATAATATCGTGTGTACTTTCAATATCATCAGCATAGCCAAAATTTCTTTCATCTGTGTAGTTTTCTTCTGGACGTTCTTCAATCATATACAACTCATCTCCATACTCTTCATTGTATTGACCAAGAGCAGCATGCTTTGGCACATAAAAAAGTCTAGGATTAGTGTGATAAATTTTAGCGGCATTAGACAAGTCTGGAACAACCGTAAAGGCGTAAGGATGCGCTGCTGTGTAAAAATCTAAAATCAGTCCTTCAATGGCTGTTTTTTCAAATTCATCTTGTATGTAAGTGTCTTTAAAAAGCACTGTTTGTAAGTATTGCGTTGCACTTTTACGAAGTGCTCTCATGTTAAGCTCTCTTCCGTCTTTGGTTCTCAGTCGAAGCGAACGTGTTTGATGTCCTCCTCCTTTTCTCATGACTTCCAAACCTCCATAAAGTGTATCAAGCGTAGTTACTTTTGCTTTAATTTTTGTGCTGTAAACATCTCGATAATGGTCTCCCCAAACCGATTCAAAAAATCCTGTTTTATCAGTTTCTTCTTTGGTATAAATTGATACTTCTACTTCTTGCGGAAAACTTTTAGGAAAGTTTGAAACATCAAACTCTTTTAGTGGTTCAAAAATTTCTTTTTGAAATAATAGCTTTGCTTTACCGTTTTCAACACCATGAATTTTCACCCAACTACTGCCATCTTTAAAAATCACAAGCTCAGCAAAGCCTTGTTTGCCGTAAGAAAACAATCCGTTTTCGCCTAAAGAAGCTACAGATTCTTTAGCTCCTGAACCAGACACAATTTGTTTTATCGATTCATTTTCTATGTATTGTAATGAATGTTCATGACCTGAAACAAAAACTACGTTTTCAGCATCTAAAGTCATGGTTTCTAGTCTGCTCATTAACTTGTGGTAACGTTCGTTATAACGATCTTGGATAGAAACACCTCCTTGTGTTCTTACCTGAGCTAAAAGAGAAGCTACAATTGGAACAGGAATCTTTTTTTGTGTTGGGAATAAATGTTTAGAAGCATCATAATAACCACCATGAATCCCATTTGTATACATTGGATGATGCATAGCAAAAACAACCGTTTTGTTTTGCGCTTTTTTTAGCTCACCTTCTATCTCTTCAAACAAACGCTCTCTGGTTTTTATTTCGCATTCATCATTGATGGTTGGATTGTGATTCCAGTTTTCTAAATACCATTGTGTGTCTACAATTATTAACTGAATGGTTTTGCTTACATCAACACTTTTTAAAGGGCAACCATCTTCTGGTAAAAAGGTGTTTTTTCCTAAAGCATCTTCAATATATTGTTCTTCGCGTTTTAATCCTTTAAGACCATTGGAATACCAATCGTGATTTCCTGGAATAAAAATGCTTTTCCCCTTAAAATTATCAACAGCTTTTATTTGAGCATTGAGTGCGTTTTCAGCACTAGCTCTATTTTTATGATTTTTACCAGGTAAACCTGACGGATAAATATTATCGCCTAAAAATACAGTGTAATCTCCTTTGGTGTCTTTATCTGAAATATAATCTTGAAAGGCTTTTAACGCATCTGAAAGTCCATTTTGAGGTGATAAACCTGCATCTCCAATAAGGTAAAATGTTTTGTCTATGTCTTTATCAGGAAAATTGCTTTTTATCTGATCTTCATTAGCGTATTGTGCTTTGTAAGTTGCACATGCACTAAGAAACAATGATATAAAAAAGACGGTAATTATTTTAAAATTTAATTTCATTAAGTAAATATCGGTTTTACTAAATATAACATTTTACTGCTGATATCGTAATTTATCAGCATGTATCTTTCTTAGTTTTGCCAATTTTGGCGTAATTACAAAGCTACAATACCCTTGAGTTTGATTATTTTTATAGTAATCTTGATGTTCTTTTTCAGCTTCATAAAAAACATCTAAAGAACTGATTTCAGTTACAATTGGATTGTCGTAATGAGATGCTATTTCTTTAACCACAACTTCAGCAATTTCTTTTTGCGATTCATTATGATAAAAAATTACGGAACGATATTGTGTACCAACATCAGCTCCTTGTCGATTTAATGTTGTTGGATCGTGAGTGGTCATAAAAATGACTAAGATATCTTCATAAGAAATAATATTAGCATCAAATGTAATTTGCACTACTTCGGCATGACCTGTTAAACCTGAGCAAATTTCGCGGTAGGTTGGGTGTCCTGGAGCATTTCCACCAGAATATCCTGAAATCACTTTTTCAACACCTTTAACCTCTTGAAACACAGCTTCAGTGCACCAAAAGCAACCACCTCCTAGAGTGGCTAATTGAAGATTTTTATTACTCATTTACAATTTCCTTATCTAATTGCATGGACTCTGAATTAATACAATAACGCAATCCACTAGGTTCTGGTCCATCTGGAAACACATGTCCTAAGTGCGCATCACAAGTATTGCACATTACCTCAACCCTTACCATACCATAGCTTGAATCTTTATCATACTTGATGGCATTTTCTTTAATGGGTTGTGTAAAACTCGGCCAACCAGATTTTGATTCAAATTTGATGGTCGAATCAAACAAAGGCGTATTGCAACAAATGCAATTGTATTTCCCTTCATCATAAACACTGCATAATGCACCTGTTCCTGGAGCTTCAGTGCCTTTTTTTCGTGTGATCCTAAATTGTTCAGGAGTTAAAATTTGCTTCCATTCTTCTTCGCTTTTTTCGACCCTTTTGTCAGGTTCTGGATTTCCATTAACTGAATAAGCAATAATATTTTTCCAAGTTAGCATAATGTTTGTTGTTATTTTTTTGATTTAAAATAGTCGTTTGATTTTGTATTTCATTACAATTATGACTATTTAACATATTGGAATATTTCTGATATTTTTTTAGTATTTTGTAATTCTATAAACTCAAAAATTATTTATGTCAAAATTAATTGAAAAAGCTGAAAAATTTGTCTTTGATCTTTTTAAAGAAAATCTTGATCAGACTTTTCTCTATCATAATTTCACGCATACAGAACGTGTACTGCGGAGTTTAAGAGAGATTATTGAAAATAGTGAAGTTAGTAAATCTGATGCAGAAATATTAGAGCTTGCAGTCTTGTTTCATGATACAGGTTACACTAAAACCAGAGAGGGTCATGAAGAGGAAAGCGTGAAAATTGCAACTGCTTTTTTAAAAAATAATGACGTTGATGCCAACACTATTGAAGCTATAAATAAATGTATTATGGCTACAAAATTTGATGATCAACCTGCCTCTGATTTAGGGAAAATAATAAGAGATGCTGATTCCTCACACTTTGGGAAAAAATATTTCAATGATGCCAGTGCTTTTTTAAGAAAAGAACTAGAAATACAAGGTGTTGTAAATTATTCTCCTAGAGAATGGCTTGATGAAAATATTAGAGTGCTTTCAAAAAAACATGAATTTTACACAGATTATGCTTTAAAGAACTGGCAACCTCGAAAGGAAAAAAATCTGTCCAAACTTATAAAAACGAAAAAGAAGCTAAAACTTAAATTAAAAACAGAGGAGCTTAAGGCTAAATACAAAGCGCAATATAAAAACGAAAGCCCAGAACGTGGCATTCAAACGTTTTACAGAACTGCATTGAGAAATCACATAAAATTAAGTGATATTGCTGATACTAAAGCCAATATTCTACTTTCTGTAAATGCTATTATTATCTCGTTGGTTTTAGCAAACCTCATTTCAAAGTTAGATACTAATCCATATTTGGTGTATCCAACAGCTATTTTTACCTTATCGAGTGTGATCTCAATGATTTTATCAATTATTGCAACAAGACCAAATGTCACTAGTGGAGAATTTACCAAGGAAGACGTCATTAACAAAAATGTGAATCTTACTTTTTTTGGTAATTTTCATAAAATGAAATTAGAAGAGTTTGAATGGGCAATTAGTGAACTATTAAAAGATAAAGATTATGTATATAATTCGCTGACAAAGGATCTCTATTTTCTTGGTAAGGTTTTAGAACGCAAATACAGAATTTTAAGAATCACTTACACTATTTTTATGATAGGAATCATCATTTCTGTAATTGCTTTTGCAGTTGCTGTAAAGACTAGTCCTGAGGCTAAGGTTGATATTCAGGATATCATTCCAGAAAAAAAAGAAACAAGTTATTTGATAAATTCATCTAGTGAGCAGCAATTAAATGATTCTGAAATATATAAAGCGCTATTGTTTTAGGCTTTAATTTCTTTCATTAAATCGTTGTACGTGTAAAACGCTTTATCATCATCTTTTTTGTGATAAAGTACACTAACTCTAATCGCTTTTAATCCTGTAACACCTTGCAGATCTTGCAGCTCTAAAATTTCGACATCTTCATCAAGTATAGATTTTGACTGTAAGAAGTTCACATATCTTAGGTACTCTGTTTCATCTTCTTTTTGAGAGTACACTATGGTCATTTTGCCAGATTGTGTTACACGTTCTTCTGTACCTTTTATGTAAGCTTTATCCACTCTCTTTTTTACCACCTCATATCTTGCATTATAAGTGCCATCAACATCAAATTGCTTTTCATCCATTCTAAAACGAATGGATAAAGGCTGATTGAACACTAAAATCATTGAAGCAACATCGAGTGATAATGGATACTCGTTTTGATTGTTGTAAAACTCCCTTTCCATTTCACACATGACTTGCAATTGCCATAACCTAAGATTGTAAAGATAAACTACATTGAAACTTTCTTCTTTTGTGATGGACTCACCTATATACATATTGTGCTCCACGCCATCCGTTTTGTAACGTTCAAAAAAATGAGGATACATTTGTTGTGCTTCAACTTGTTTTTCATCTAAAAGACTAGACATCTTTTTATTGATTAAAGCTATGGTATCGTCATAGTTTTTTCTGTAATAATAAATGACTCCTAAGTTGTCATCTATTTTACTGAAATAATCATCAATATCATCTTTAATAGATTTGTTTTTCTTTTGAAGAAATCTAAATAGCGGTTCTATTTCGCTCTTAAAAAAGCTTGAAATTTGTTGCTCACTATCAACCTTAAAATCTGCCTTAATTTCTTTAGTGTATGATTTTATTTGAAATTTCATTTGCTCATAAATTGGCAATTGCTCTTCTTTTGGAAGTTTTTCAAAAATCTTTTCAGTGAGTGATAATTGCAAAATCAAATCTTTTTGAGTGGCATTATTTCTAGAGTCAGAAGACCCTTTAACATCAATTTGTCCAAATAAAGGATACACTTTCTCAAAGCTTATTTTTTTGAATGTTGCATTAGCTCCGAATCGTTGCTTATCAATTAAAAACTGTCTTGCAGCGCTTCTGAATTTCCAAGATACACTTTGGTGAATAGAAGTGCATTCTTGCTGTATAATAGCTTCAATAAGATTCTCTTCGTCATGCTTTGAACGTTCAACTGCTGAAACAATGAAAGGCATAACATCTTCTAACTTATTGGCTCTTATACTGTTTAGAACTTTTGGTTTTTCTGAAACTATTTCTAAAATTCCCATTAATCCAGAATCATTTGCAATTGGTGCAAATATGGCGCTTTTAAAACCTTGTTCATATAAGGTTTTAATATGTGGTGCCTTCCCTTTAGATTTCTTGAACATTCTATCAACATCAGACACTGAAAAATACTTTTTTTCACGCAACAGCTTGTTATAGGACCAATTACACAATGCATCAGCACACTTTGAAGTTTCCATATCATTAAGCAGATAGCTATGCATACCTATACCATGAACTCGTTCAAATGTATCTGATTCTTTATTATATATAGAAAACCCTACTTTAAGACCTTTTATACCAAGAAGCGATTGAAAAATATCATGAAACTTATGTATGAAGGTTTCATCCTTTCGTTTTTCAACTCCAATTAGTGATGATTTTATATTGGAAATGGATTGATCATCTGTAACATCAAACATATTTGAGATTACAAATCCTCTTAAGGTATAACTAAATGGTGGGAATTTTTCTTTCCAAAGCTCAAGATTATCAAAATTATCAAGCAACATTTCATAATCTTCTTGAGTGATTTTTGGAGCATTCTTTTTTGGCTTTATTTCAGTAAAATCTGCATTATACATTATTTTATAGTAACGCATAACACCATTTGCATCTGGTATTTTGTAGTAAAATGGGCGCCTAAAATTTAAATCATAACCATAGCAAAAAGCCAAAATAATAGTACATGCTATGATATAAGTATCATCTTCTGCCATGTTTTTAATCTTTAATTCAAAATCATCACCAGCTGCTTTTATAATATTTTTAAAGCGCTCAGAAGAATTAAAAATTAAATTATGTAATGGTACAGATGCCGTTTTAATCTCATTCTTTGTTAATACAGGACTAAACGAATCTTGAAGAATAACGCTTATTTCTTTTTCTCTTTCTTTTAAGATTTTCGGATTGCTAAAACCGTCACGTAATTCTGGAAAAGATTTAGCTGTCTTTAAAACACGCTTTGCCTTTGCCGCAATAAACTCATCCTCACTGTCCGCTAGAGCTTCATAATGTTTTAACAACTTGTCAAAGCTTATTTTAAGTTCAAAAGGAGACTCTATATTTTCATTAATGTCATTCACGATATCTAAAGGCTTTATGCAAATTTACGGATTATTTAAGGTTAGTCGTTATACTTTATAATTTATAACAAATAATAATATAAGAAAGATTTTTGGAAATTAAAAAAAGCCAACCCAAAAGGGTTAGCTTTTTAAATTAAGTACAGGCGGGGAGACTCGAACTCCCACACCTCGCGGCACTAGATCCTAAGTCTGGTATATATTGCACCAATAAAACATAAATAATCTCATTTTCAATGATTTATGTTTTCAATCATTTTATTTAAAGTCATTTAATATCAGTTGATTTCAATATTTGTTGTACCTATGTTGTACCCAGATTACCTAATAAATTAGTAACTTTAGGGCGGTTTTCATATCAAATGTTGTACCTGATTTGACTTTCGGACTCAAAACAGGTTTACAATGTCAACAAGTGCAAAAATTATTCTTCGTAAAAAGCCTAATTCGAAAGGCCTATATCCGCTTGCTATTAGGATAACTAAAGACCGTCGTTCAACATATAAACATATCGGGCATTATATTGAACTAGAAGACTGGGATACAAAAAATCTTAAAGTAAAGAAATCGCATCCTAATGCAGAAAGTTTAAACAATCTTTTGACTTCTAAACTTTCAGAAGCTAGAAAAGGTTTAATAGTTTTACAGACCAATAATAAGGATGCAACGGTTCGTCAAATTAAAAAAGAAATTTATAAACCAACTTCTAAACTCACTTTCTTTGATTTTGCAGACGAACATCTTGAAGCTCTTGTAGCAGAAAATAAAATCAATCGTCATTCTACCGATTCTGCTTGGCTCAGTTATATTGAGAAATATTGTAAAGCGCGACACCTTACTTTTCAAGAAATAGATGAGCGATTCCTCAAAAAGTTTAAAATCTACCTTAAAGGTTCTTGCTCACTTACTGAAACTACTGCTATGAATGTTATGGTTTTGATTCGTTTACTCTTTAATCGGGCAATAAAGGATAAGGTAGTAAGTAAAGAACTTTATCCGTTCGGTACAGGCAAATTTAAAATCAAGTTTCCTGAAACTACCAAAACAGGGCTTACGGGTAAAGAAATACAAGCCCTTGAAAATGTCGCTGAACTCACCGATATGGAAGAACACTCGCTGAATGTTTGGCTTTTTAGTTTCTATTTTGCCGGAATGCGTGTGTCTGATGTTTTGTTTACGAGGTGGTCCCAGATTTATGATGGCAGATTACATTATAGAATGGGTAAGAACTCAAAGTTGTTATCCTTGAAAATACCAAGCAAGGTTGAAAAAATCTTATTACAATATATTTCTTATAAAAATAGTGATGATGATTTTGTGTTTCCAGAAATGAAAAAAGCAGATTTAACCGATGCAAAAGATATTTATAGAAAAAAGAAAGTCGCAAATAAAAAGTTTAACGACCATCTAAAGAAAATTACAAAAAGAGCAGGCATCCAAAAAAAGGTAACGATGCATATTGCTCGTCATTCGTTTGGCAATATTGCAGCTGACAGTATTCATCCTCTAATGCTTCAAAAGCTGTACCGTCATACAGATTTAAAAACTACCATTAATTATCAAGCAAACTTTATACACAAAGACGCTGATGATGCTTTGGATAGCGTAGTCAATTTTTGAACCATTCTAATTTTGCACAACCATTGCATTAAATAATTTTTATCTTTGTATCTGTGAAATTTGCAACAATAATATTATCATTAATTCTACTATTTCTATCTGTGAAACCTTGTTCTGATGGTCAAAATCTAGAAGACCAAAATCCAGAAGAAATAAGTGCTAGTCACGACCACCAAGAAGATAGCGACGATTCTTGCCCTGTGACCTGTATTTGCAATTGTTGTGGGATGTCAATTACATACGAGCCTTTCAGTACTTTTAACCTTACAATTGATTCAAAAATTTCTACAGAAATATTTTCTTCATATCAATCTATTTATAGATTTGATTTTCATTCCAATATTTGGCAACCGCCACAAGTTTAATTCAGTTTTAGGATAATTATATCCATTTATGAATCTGCAAGCAGGTTCTCATTACTTCGATGTACAACTATTAAATTGGTGTCTATCGAATAGTTCAACTGAATTAATACATTTTCTATGATTAATAAAATCATTGATTTTTCAATCAATAACAAATTCATAATTGGTTTGCTAACGCTCACCATTATTGGAGCAGGTATTTGGAGTATGACCCAAGTACCAATCGATGCTGTTCCAGATATTACTAACAACCAAGTACAGGTCATTACACAAGCACCAAATCTAGGCACTGAAGATATTGAGCAAATTGTAACCTATCCTGTCGAAGTTGCAATGAGCAACCTTCCCAATGTACAGGAAATTAGGTCAATTTCTCGTTTCGGCCTATCTGTGGTTACCATTGTCTTCGACGATGATATGGGAACGTATCTTCCGCGACAATTAGTAGCAGAAAAACTAAATGAAGTCAAAGAGCAAATTCCTGCTGGTTTTGGCGAACCCACTATGGGACCTATTTCAACAGGTCTGGGAGAAATTTACCAATACACATTAAAGGTAGCACCAGAGTTTAAAGACAAATATACCATTGCGGACTTGCGTTCTATGCAAGATTGGATTGTACAACGTCAAATGGCTATGGTTGAAGGTGTGGTTGAAGTAAATGCCATAGGTGGCAAAATTAAGCAATACGAAGTAGCAGTTGACCCAAACGAATTAAACGCTATTGGTTTGACCATTACTGATGTGTTTAATGCACTAGAAGCTAATAATCAAAATACAGGTGGTGCTTACATCGAAAAAAACCATCAAGCTAATTTTATTCGTGGTGAAGGCCTGGTACGAAGTTTAGAGGATATTAAAAAAATTACTGTTAAGAACATAAATAATATTCCTGTTACTATTGGTGATATCGCTACAGTACAATTTGGTTCTGCAATTCGTTATGGTGCATTAACTCAAGATGGTGAAGGCGAGGTTGTAGGTGGTTTGGTGATGATGCTTAAAGGTGCTAATTCCAATGATGTTATCGCTAATGTAAAAGAGCGAATGGCTCAAATTGAAAAGTCATTACCTGAAGGAATCATTATCGAATCGCTGTTAGACCGAAGTAAACTTATCGGTGAAACAACCTCTACAGTTGCAACCAATCTAATTGAAGGCGCATTAATAGTCATTTTCGTTCTTATTTTCTTATTAGGAAACTGGCGAGGCGGTTTAATAGTAGCTTCAACCATTCCATTGTCCCTATTATTTGCATTTATACTAATGAATGTTTTTGACGTATGGGCAAACCTAATGAGCTTGGGTGCAATCGATTTTGGAATCATTGTAGATGGCGCTGTAATTATAGTAGAAAGCACTGTTTTTCTTATCACTTCCCAAGTATTAAAAAAGAAGAGTCTTACAGCAAAAGAAAGAGATAAAGTGGCTTCAAATGCTTCAAAAAAAATGATGAATGCTGCTTTTTTCGGTCAGCTTATTATTCTCATTGTTTTTCTTCCAATTCTGGCTTTACAAGGTATTGAAGGGAAAATGTTTAAACCAATGGCATTAACTTTCATTTTTGCTATGATAGGTGCAATGGTGCTTTGTTTGACGTATGTACCAATGATGTCTGCATTGGTGTTAAGGACACCAAAAAACGACAAAAAATCTTATGGAGATAGATTTGTGCATTGGGTTGAGGATAAGTATCAACCATTATTGGTAAAGGCACTGAAAAAAGGAAAATGGATTATAGGTATTGCAGTCGTGCTATTCGGAATTACAGTTTTTATGTTTAGCCGAATGGGTGGCGAGTTCATCCCGCAACTCGATGAAGGAGATATTGCATTTCACGCCATTTTAAAACCAGGTAGTTCTCTAACAGAAACCATTGAAACAACGACAAAAATAGAGCAAATTGTAAAAGCTAAATTTCCAGAAGTCGAAAAAATAGTTAGTCGTATTGGTGTTGCAGAAATACCAACAGACCCAATGCCAATGGATTTAGCGGATGTTTTCGTAATTCTAAAACCAAAAAGCGAATGGACGACAGCTACTACTAAAGATGAGCTGATTGAGAAAATGAAAGAAGCGGTTGAAATCGTTCCAGGCGTTAATTATGAGTTTACCCAACCTATTGAAATGCGCTTTAATGAATTGCTTGAAGGTGTTCGAGAAGATATTGCCATAAAACTATATGGTGAAGATATTGATGTGTTGTCTCAAAAAGCTGAAGAAATATCTAAAATTATTGCAGGTACAGAAGGTATTGGTGATATGAAAGCGGAGGCAACAACCGGACTACCACAGATGACTATTAATTACGATAGGGATAAATTAGCGCAATACGGACTTCAAATAAATGCGCTAAATCAAACTGTACAATCTGCATTTGCTGGTGGTACGGCAGGCGTGATTTTTGAAGGTGAAAAACGCTTCGATTTAGTGGTGCGTTTAAGTTCTCAAAACCGAAAGGATATTTCAGATGTTCAAAACCTCTACATCAATCTACCTTCTCGCACTCAAATTCCATTACGTGAAATTGCGGATGTTAGCTACAAATCAGGACCAATGCAAATAAGTAGAGACAATACTAACAGAAGAACTTATGTAGGTATTAATGTAAGAGGTCGTGATGTAAAATCATTGGTAACTGAAATAAAGAAAAAACTAGATGCACAATTAGAATTGCCATCAGGTTATTTCATTCGCTATGGTGGGGCTTTTGAGAATTTGGAACGTGCCAGTAACCGTTTACAAACTGTTGTTCCTATTGCATTATTGCTCATTTTTATATTAATATATTTTGCATTAAAATCCTTACCACAAACCTTAATGATTTATATCGCAATTCCTATGGCAACCATTGGTGGTGTCGTGGCATTGTGGTTACGTGATATGCCTTTTAGTATTTCGGCAGGTGTCGGTTTCATTGTGCTGTTTGGCGTTGCGGTTTTAAATGGATTAGTGATGATTAGCGGGCTCAACGAGTTAAAAGATGAAGGTGTAACCAATCTAAAAGATAGGATTGTAGAAGGCACAAAAAGAAGAATCAGACCAATTATGCTAACAGCATTTACAGATGTATTGGGGTTTTTACCTATGGCAATTTCGGCATCTGCTGGAGCAGAAGTACAACGCCCATTGGCAACCGTGGTTATTGGTGGATTAATGACTTCTACATTACTGACTCTATTCGTGTTACCAATTTTGTACCATTGGGTAGAAAACAAATCTTTTAAGTTCAAAATGAATAAAAAGATAGTTACAGCAACTGCGGTTTTACTTATAATGTTTGGTTTTTCGACACAAAGTAACGCTCAACAGATAAGCGATACACTTCCTGAAATAACAATACAGGAGGCTGTGAAACTCTCAAAAAACAATTATCCGTTGTTGAAGCAAAAGCAGTTGGAAATCACAAAACAGGAACAACTAAAAGCTACAGCCTATGATTTTGGCACAACTCAAATATTTACCGGAGGTGAGGAAATTAATAATGGAAATGGTATTTATACTACCATAGGAATTGGCCAAAGCAACATTGATGTGTTTGGTATTTCTGCGAAAAAGCGATTGCAAGAACAACGCATTCAATTAGCTCAAAAAGCGTTTCAGCTTTCAGAATTAGATTTAGAATTGGAAGTGAAAAAGGCTTGGACAAATACTTTGCAGAGTAAAAGGAATTATAATTTGTACAAAGAGTTAGATTCTATTTATATCAACTTCGAGAAAGCTGTTGCCTTAAATTATGAAGTAGAGGCCATTTCAAGATTAGAATATTCAGCAGCTAAAAATCAAGCCTTACAAATTCAAAATAAAAAAGCGCAGGCGTATAGTGATTATTTAGTCGCTTTACAGCAATTAAATCTATGGTTTGTTTCAGAGGAAATTTATACGGTTACTGATAAATTTGATATTGCTATGGATATAAATATGGAAGCATTCAATATTGAAAATCATCCGTTGTACAATATGTCACAGAATATTGTAGATGAAGCCGAAGCCAATTATAAAGCTGCAAAAGCAAATAATTTACCAAAGTTCAACCTACAAGGGGGTTTACAAAAAGTTGATGGCAATTCGGGATTTTACACCTATCAAGCAGGTATTTCAATTCCGTTTTTATCGGGTTCAAACAAAGCGCAAATTAGAACCGCAAAAATTGATAAGGAGATAACGGAAGCCAATGTGCAATTCAAGCAAAAAGAAGTACAATCCAAATTTATTCAAGCTAAAGAAAATTACCAAAAATGGAAAACATCTTGGCTTTTCTACAAAAATGAAGTGTTACCACTTGTGAAAGAACAAAAAGTGGGTGCTTTATTGGCATATAAAGAAGGGGAAATTGATTATACCACATTTACACAACTTATAAAAGAAGCTGTTCAATCTGATTTGGAATCTCAAACCGCGCTAATCAATTATTTACAAAGTACATTTCAATTACAATATTTTAACCAATAAGACAATGAAAAATACATCATATAAATTTTTAATACTATTTATAGCTTCAATTTTAGTAACCGCTTGTGGAAATAAAAATGGCTCAGATGGTCATACCCAAAAAACTGAAGCAAAGGAGTCGCAAAATGAAGGAGAAGAAGTTGTGCTCTCAAAACAGCAGTTCAATGCTTTAAAAATGAAAATTGACACGCTTACATTACGCAATATGAGTGGCTATGTAGAAGCTAATGGAACATTGGAAGTGCCACCACAAAACGAAGCTGCTATAACTTCTGTGGTTGGTGCTAATGTAGTATCGATTAAAGTAATTGAAGGCGATAAAGTCAGTAAAGGTCAAGTAGTAGCTTACCTTTCTCACCCAAATATTATAAAACTGCAAACTGATTACTTAAATGCCCATAGTAATAGTGTTTTTTTGAAAAAAAACTATGAGCGTCAAAAAAGATTATACGATGCAGGTGTAGGTTCTGGTGCTAATTTTCAAAAGGCAGAAGCAGAATATAATGCTTCAAAAGCAATGGTAAACGGATTAGCTGCCCAATTAAAAATACTAAACGTCAATACCACTTCAGTCCGTAATGGTACTATTGCTCAACAAATTGCATTGCGTAGTCCCATTGAAGGTTTTGTACAAAAGGTTGAAGTAAAAACAGGCCAATACGTAGAGCCTCAAACCGAGTTATTTGAAGTTGTAAACACGCATCACGTGCACGCTGATTTAATGGTGTTTGAAAAGGATGTGTATAAAGTAAAAAGAGGTCAGAAAGTATCTTTTACTATACAATCCGTTCCGGATGAAGAACTTACAGCAGAAATCTATTCCGTTAGCAAAACTTTTGAAGACAATCCAAAAGCAGTTCACGTTCACGCGGAAATTGAAAACAAGAAAGGCAACTTAATCCCTGGGATGTATATTCAAGGTAAAATTCAAGTAGAGAACACCAAGACAAAAGCATTACCTGAAAGTGCCATTATTAAAGAAGGTGATAGGTATTATGTTTTTTCAGCAGAAAAGGAAAATGACGATTGGAGTTTTAAGCCAGTTGAAGTTATTTTGGGAGCAAAAGATAACAATTGGACAGCAGTTCAATTTTCCGAAGAAATAAAACCAAACACAAAATTTGCTTATAATAATGCATATTACCTTATTGCAGAAATGAAAAAAGGTGAAGCAGAACACGAACATTAATTATGGAAACAATAGAACAAGTATTAGAGTCAAAAAACATACGTGTTACTGCAATGCGTTTATTAATTTATAAGTTCCTTGCGGAAAACCAGGTGGCCGTAACGTTAAGTGATATTGAGAACGCTTTTGAAAAGGCAGATAGAACAACACTATATAGAACAGTTAAAACATTTGTAGAAAAAGATATTGTACACCAAATAGACGACGGTACAGGTATAGTAAAATATGCACTATGTGAACAAGATTGCAGCTGTGAAATTGAAACGGATTTACACCTGCACTTCCATTGTAATAACTGTAATGAAACCATTTGCTTAACAGAGCATAAAATCCCTAAAATAAAAGTCCCTAATGGCTTTGTTTCGGAAAATATAAACCTAGTGGTGAAAGGTATGTGTGATAAATGTAGTGGGCAATAATGCACTTCCATTGCATTTGATTTTTGAGCACTTTTGCTTTTAATTATGTAAATAAAACTCTATGGTGTTATTTGTATACCTGCTAGTATATTTCCTATTAGTATTTGTAATAAGGTCAGTTTGGTTAAAGGTAAAGACAGGAGTAAATCCTCTAACCTTTAACAAAACAGATGATGCTCACGGTTATAACGGTAAGGTATTCATTGTAATATCTCTTTTAGAACTGATTGTTGTTGGTATTTATGCTTTTAAATTTGAGTGGTACAAATATTTACTTCCTTTCTGGTATTTAGAAAATGATACTTTGTCTAAAATAGGTTGGGGATTCTTAATTCTTTCTCTAATTGTAGTTTGGGTTGCTCAATCACAAATGGCTAATTCGTGGAGAATAGGTATTGACGAAAAGAACAAGACGGAATTAGTAACTAAGGGATTATTTTCGGTTTCCAGAAATCCAATATTTCTTGGGATTATGATTGCAAACATTGGTTTGTTTTTAGTGATTCCAAATGCTTTTACATTATTGATAATTTCATTATCGAAAATAAGTATAAATACCCAAATTAGATTAGAAGAAGAATTTTTAAAACGAGAATTTAAAAATGATTATTTGGAGTATACAAAAAAAGTTAGACGTTGGATATAATTATTTGCATTTGAAGAATTAGAATAATAATGAAAAAAAAGAAACTTAATTTAAGAGATTTAAAACCAAGTTCAGAAGAAGAACATAGTCACGACGATGGGCATAATCATAGCAGTCCTAAAGGCGTTTCAACTTTTAACACCTATTTGCCAGCTATTTTCAGTTTTGTAATGTTAATAGTAGGTATTGCTATAGATTATTTTGAAGCATTTCCTCATTTTTCTGGTTGGATTCGTATTCTTTGGTATGTGGTGGCCTATATCCCCGTGGGTTTTCCTGTGGTAAAAGAAGGATGGGTAAGCATTAAAAAAGGTGACTTCTTTACCGAGTTTTTTTTAATGTCCATAGCCACTATTGGTGCATTTATTATTGGTGAATATCCGGAAGGTGTGGCAGTAATGTTATTTTATGCATTTGGTGAATTATTTCAAAATGCGGCAGTCAACAGAGCAAAAGGTAATATAAAGGCATTACTGGATGTTAGACCAAAAGAAGCCAATGTATTTCGTGAAAGAGACTATATAAGTGTTTCACCAGAAGATGTGAGAATTGGTGAGAAGATTCAAATTCGTGTGGGCGAAAAAATTCCTTTGGACGGCATATTATTATCCGAAAAAGCATCATTAAATACGGCTGCTTTAACTGGAGAAAGCAAACCAGATTCTGTTTTAAAAGAAGGAAAAGTATATGCGGGCAGTATTAATTTAGAAAGTGTCATTGAAGTTGAAGTCACTAACAAGTTTGAAGATAGTTCTATTGCCAGAATATTAGATTTGGTCCAAAATGCTACTGCACGTAAATCAAAAACGGAATTATTTATCAGACAGTTCGCACGAATTTATACACCAATTGTCGTGTTTTTAGCGATAGGTGTAACATTCATCCCTTATTTTTTTGTAGGTGATTACGTCTTTAGGGATTGGTTGTACAGAGCATTGATTTTCTTGGTGATTTCTTGCCCTTGTGCATTGGTGATTTCTATTCCTTTAGGTTATTTCGGTGGATTGGGTGCAGCTTCAAAAAATGGTATTTTGTTTAAAGGAGCTTCCTTTTTAGATGCTATGACCAAGATAAATACTTTGGTAATGGACAAAACGGGAACTGTTACCAAAGGTGTTTTCAAAATCAAGGAAATCAAGTCTATAGGTTGGGAAGAATCTGAATTTATGAAATACCTAATGGCTATGGAAGAACAGTCAACTCATCCTATTGCAAAAGCTATTATGAAGTATAAAGAAAATGGAGATAACTATGAAGCAAAAGAAGTTTCTGAAATTGCAGGTAAAGGCTTAAAAGGAATAGTAAAAGGTAAAATCGTTTTAATAGGAAATAAAGCCTTAATGATTGCTAATGATATTGATATTCCAACTGAAATTGAAAATATTGTAGAATCTATAGTATTGGTTTCAATCGATAATCAATTTGCTGGTTATGTGGTGATAGCAGACGAATTAAAAGAAGATGCTAAAGAAACGATTACCGCATTGCATAAAGTAGGCATTAAAAATATAATGATGCTCTCTGGAGACAAAGATTCCATAACCCAACAAGTAGCAAAAGAATTAAGTGTAGAAAATGCTAAAGGAGGATTGCTACCAGAAGACAAATTAAATGAAGTTGAGACCTTAAAACAAAATTCAGAAAATAAAGTAGCATTTATTGGTGATGGCATTAATGATGCACCGGTTTTAGCCGCAAGTAACGTTGGTATTGCAATG
>JAUIGO010000028.1 GCA_030429955.1 Bacteroidia bacterium | reverse complement strand
ATGTATTGTTGTGTGAATTTTTCAGCAGAAATATAAAGAACCGTTTTTTCAGGATACTTATCTTTAATATCAACACCTATAGCATGCGCTAAATGTGTTTTTCCCAATCCAACACCTCCAAAAATCAGTAACGGATTAAATGAAGTGCCTCCAGGTTTGTTAGCAACTGCAATTCCTGCATTTCTAGCCAACCTATTAGAATCTCCTTCAAGGAAATTTTCAAAATTATAACTTGGGTTTAATTGAGATTCAATTTTTACATTTCTAATTCCAGGAATTATAAATGGATTTTTTAGTTCTGGACTTTTATTGTTAAAAGGAACATCAACATCTTGGGCTTTTACAGATCCTCTATTTGAGCTTGGTATTTTTTCTGTAAAAGGTTGCTTGTTGCCATAAGTGTTTTCCATTTTAATGATGTAAACAAGTTTGGCGGTTTCTCCAAGTTCTTTTGTTAAGGCAACTTTTAAAATTTTAACGTAGTGTTCTTCTAGCCATTCGTAGAAAAACTTGCTAGGCACTTGAATGCTCAACGCATTTTCTGTGAGCTTCACTGCTACAATTGGTTCAAACCAAGTTTTATATGCTTGCGGCTGAATGTTATCCTTTATAAACTCTAGACAGTTATTCCATACCGATTGCGCAGTTAAATTCATTTCCTATTGTAAAATTTTAAGTTAGTTAGCAAGTCAAAAACATAGAGAATTTAGGTGTTTCTCAGGGTGTTTTTATCTGTGACAAATATGTGAACAAAATTCTAAAAAAAAAAATTCAAAACCATTGAATTTTAAGTTTTTTTTTCTCATGTTTAATTCCTGATGAATGTACAAAATTATTTTTAAACTCATACTACAAATTTGATGAACTACAATGAAACGCAGATAAGAGTTAGATATGGAGAAACAGATCAAATGGGAGTTGTTTACCATGGCAACTATGCACAATACTTAGAAGTTGGACGTTTGGAGTGGTTAAGAGCTTTAAATATTTCCTACAAAAAAATGGAAGAAGATGGTGTGATTTTACCTGTCGTTTCTTTGTCAATAAAATACAAAAAATCAGCCTGTTATGATGATGTAATTAATGTAAAAACTCAACTGGTAAAAATGCCTACAGCATCTATTGAATTTGAGTACGAAATCACTAATGAATCAGGTGAGATTTTAGCTACAGCAATAACTGTTTTGGCATTTATTGATAAATCTACTAACAGACCAATGCGTTGTCCAAAATTTATTTTAGAGAAATTAATCTAGTTCTGTAATCTCTATTTCAAATAAATTTTCAAAAATCTCAAAAATAGTTTCTGAATCTTTTTTTCTGACCGAAATTTGAATTTGGCAATCCAATTCTAGTTTTTGATCAATAATTTTCAATTGCTTTTCTTTAATGACTCGCATGACCTTATTCATGTTTTTATAATCGAACTTAATAAGGTAAGTTTTGTTAATTGTTCTAGTAATAATTTTTGAACTTTCTAAAGCAAGCTGAGCGGCAGTTTTATAGGCATTAATTAAACCACCAACACCAAGCTTTACTCCACCAAAATATCTGACAACAACAACTAATACATTAGTAACATCAAAAGATTGTATTTGGCCATAAATTGGCATTCCTGCACTGTTATTGGGTTCGCCATCATCATTGGCTCTGTAACTTATATTTTCTGTGCCTAGTTGATAAGCATAGCACCAGTGCCTTGCAGAATGGTGTTGCTTTTTTATTTTTTCAAGTATTGATTTTACGTTGTCTTCAGAAGATACAGGAAATGCATAGCCAAAAAACTTACTGTTTTTGTCTTTAAAAAGTACTTCTTTCGATGCCTTTATTATGGTTTTGTATGTATCGTTTGTTTCCAAATTATGCCAAAGTTACTAATACAATTGAAATGACAGCTAAGCTTATTCCTAACCAATTCTTTTTAGAAATAGATTCTTTAAACAAAAACAAACCTACAAGTGTTGATGCCATGACTATAGCAACATTATTTACTGTAAATAATGTTGAGCTTTCTAAACCATCAAATTGTAATGCTTTTAATAAATAGAAAATGGAATAATAATTTATGATACCTAAAATAATGCCTCCAATACCATTTTTTAGTTCAAATTTAAAAGTGTTGCTAAATGCCTTATAAACTAAAATTACAATGCCAATAATCGCTGCACAACCAAATATTGTTGCTGAGAATATTGGAATATCATTTTTTGCTACATAAGTGGTTTCAAGGTATTTTATAGATGTATCAATAATTCCTGAGCCTAAAAACAATAGGAATGGTAATAATAATCCTTGTTTAAAGTTTATTGAAGTTCTTGTTTTTATGGCAGCAAGATAAACAGCAATAAGTGCTAAAATAATTCCGAAAACCTTTTGAAAGCTTATACTTTCATTATAAGCATATAGCCCAAATACTACAGGAATTACTACACTCATTTTACTTGCAACTGAGGCTACAGATAAGCCATTGCGTTGTGCAGTTAATGCCATAAGATTGAAAACAGCTATAAACAAAAACCCTAGAGCAATTGCTCCATAAACCCATTTGTAAGGAGTTATCTTTGTGATTTCAACGGTTGGATGATGGCTTAAAAGTCCGCAAAAGCATGCAGTAATATAGTTTGCAACTATTGCTTGTAGTGTATTTATTTGATAACGTTCAAAGAGTTTAAAAACAACAAAAATAGTTGTTGAAGCAAGAATACTAAGTAAAAGGTATATCAAAATAAATCCTTGTTAAAGGTGAATAAATTGGTGATATCTTCATGAACTGGATTTATATTCCAAGTATGAATTCCGAGTTTTGATGCAGCTTCAGTGTTTTCTGCTAAGTCATCTATAAATAAGCATTCGTTGGGTTGTAAATTGTTTTCGTTTAAAACAAATTCATAAATAGAAGGACTTGGTTTACTTAAATGAATTTCTTGTGATAAATAAAATTTGTTAAAGCAATTTTTAAATCGTTCATAACGTGGCAAACTCATGTTCTCGATAACCTGTTCAATATGCAAATCGTTTGTGTTGCTCAAGAGAATAAGTTGATACTTGTTTGTTTTAGATAAAGTTTCAATAAACTCGAGTCGATGCTCAGGGAAATCTAGAATAATACTATTCCATGCTTTGATAAAATCTTGAGATGCTATATTCGGAAATTTCTCATTGAAATGAAAAACAAATGATTCTGTTGAAATAAGACCTTTCTCATATTCTGAAGCTATGAGATACATGTCAAGGCTTATAGCTTCTGGTATTCCTAATCTTATAAGCTCTCTCTTTATAGCTGGTTTATCAAGGTTGATAAACACATCGCCAAAATCGAATATAATGGTATTAATTATTGACATATATTTTTAATGTATCATCAAGTATTTGTTTTTCTGAAATCAAATTCCTTGTAAAAAGTGGAGCTTTTATGCCTTCTTTGAAAACAGATTTACCTATAAAGACTCTCGCTTCATCCCAAAGACCAGATTTAATAAAAAGTTGAAGTGTTTTGGCGCCACCTTCAACAATAACAGAATTTATGTTGGCTTCAAATAGTGAATCACAAATGGTTTCAGCAGAAGTTTCTCTAATTAATATCGTTTCCGCTTTGTAGTCAAAGACTTTAAAATCTTTAGAAAGTGTTTCGTTTTTATCAAGTACTATTCTAATTGGATGTTTTCCTTCCCAATCTCTTGTAGTTAAGCTAGGATTATCGTCTAAAACAGTATTTGTTCCAATAAGAATTGCTTGCTCTTCTGCTCGCCATTTATGGACTAATTGTCTGGAGTATTGATTTGTAATCCAAACTGGTTGCTGCTCTTTTTTATGTGATGGAGCAATAAAACCATCAGCAGTTTCAGCCCATTTTAAAATGATGTAAGGACGTTTTTTATTGTGAAAGGTAAAAAAACGTTTGTGATGTTCTTTACATTCATCAACTAAAACTTCAACAGTCACATTGCAGCCAGCCGCTCGCAATTTAGCAATACCTTGACCTGCAACCTTAACGTTATCATCTATACAGCCAATTACAACATTTGGAATTTCTTTTTCTATAATAAGGTTACTACAAGGTGGTGTTTTTCCATAATGTGAGCAAGGCTCTAAGGTGACATATAAAGTAGCTTCTTTTAAGAGCGAAGTATCATTAACTGAGTTAATGGCATTTACTTCGGCATGAGCGCCACCATAAGGACTTGTAAAACCTTCACCAATAATTTTTGAGGCGTGAACAATGACACAACCAACCATAGGATTTGGTGCTGTAGTACCTAATCCATTTTTAGCAATGTCTATGCAGCGAGATATATATTTTTCGTGTATCTTCACCTGACAAAAGTAAGATTAAAAAATCGGTAATTATAACATGATTATTAGAGAAATTCAACCTAAAGATAATCTGTCTATAGAAGTTATTATGACTGATTGCTTTAACGAGTTTAGTTTACCAACAGTTGGCTCGTCACTTGAAGATGCTGATGTTAAGCAGATGTTTGAAGGATTTCAAGAAGAAAGAGCTATTTATTATGTTTTGGAGGACCACGGAAAAGTATTAGGTGGAGGAGGAGTAAAGCAACTTAAAGGCGCAGCAAAAGACACTTGCGAATTGCAAAAAATGTATTTTCATCCTGATGCTCGAGGTAAAGGTTATGGAAAAAAAATGTTTGATAAGTGCATAGAAGTAGCAAAAGAATTCGGTTATAAATTTTGTTATTTAGAATCAGCTTCACAGCTTAAATCTGCAATTCAATTATATGAGAATAATGGATTTAAACACCTTAATCAACCTCTAGGAAATACAGGACACACTATTTGTGGTGTGTATATGCTAAAAGAACTATTATGATATTAAAATCTCTGCGTACCTTTTTTAATGATGAACTTATAGGATACTATCCTGAAACTGAAGTTGAGTCGTTTTTCAATTTGCTTTCTGAAGATATTCTCAACATGAAACGCATTAACATTTCTCAGAATTTATATTCGGTTGTTTCTGGAAAAAAACATGAAAAGTTCCAAAAAGCAATTACTAGACTTAAAAATTACGAGCCTATTCAATACATTTTGGGAAATACAGAATTCTACGGATTGTTATTTCAAGTAAATCCTTACGTATTAATTCCACGCCCTGAAACCGAAGAATTGGTTGGTTGGATTATTGATGATAGTAAAGATAAACAAGACATTTCCATTCTAGATATAGGTACAGGAAGCGGTTGCATTGCTGTAACTTTAGCTAAACATTTACCAACAGCAAAAATTTATGCGTTGGATATTTCTGAGGACGCTTTAAAACTAGCTAAGGTTAATGCCACCAATAATGAAGTAGAGGTTGAATTTATTGAAGCCGATATTTTAGATGTTGATTTAGGAGACATGCAGTTTGATGTCATTGTTTCGAATCCGCCTTATGTGAGAGAATTGGAAAAAGAAGCCATGAGTGCCAATGTGCTGAACCATGAGCCTCATTTGGCATTATTTGTTAAAGATGACGATGCTTTGTTGTTTTACAGAAAAATAACTGAAATTTCTGAAAGCATACTGAAGCCAAATGGCCAGTTGTATTTTGAAATCAATGAAAATTTAGGAGAGCGAACTAAAGAGTTGTTGGCTAATAACAGTTTTAATAATATTGAGCTAAAAATGGATATCTTTGAAAAAGATAGAATGATCAAAGCCATAAAATGATGAATGATTTAAAAGCTATAGCTGTATTTTGTGCGAGTAGTGAAGGAAATGATACTAAAATAATTTCTGAAGCTGAAGCATTAGGAAAAACTTTAGCTAATGAAAACATAACATTAGTCTATGGTGCTGCAAAAATTGGCATTATGGGAAAAATTGCCAAAGCGTCTTTGGATAATCATGGAAAAGTTATTGGTGTCATCCCTGAATTTTTAAAGCTAAAAGAAGTCGTGCATTTAGGGTTGACAGAACTAATAACCACTGAGAATATGCACGAACGTAAACTAAAAATGCATGAGCTGTCGGACGGGTTCATTACGCTTCCAGGCGGTTTTGGGACTTTAGAAGAGTTGTTTGAAATTATTACTTGGGCACAATTAGGCTTGCATCAAAAACCTATTGGTTTATTAAACATCAACGGATTTTATGATGATTTGATAAGCATGCTAGAAACCATGGTTGCCAAAGGACTCCTAAAAATGGAAAATTTTGAGCTATTGATTGTTAATAACGATATTAACAGGTTGCTTGATAAAATGCGGAACTTTAAACCACAGGATGTACCAAAATGGTTAAAAGAGGACAGGACTTAGTTTATAAACTGGTTCAACGTTTTAATCCTTAAGTCATCTAAAACTTTAGCGTCAGTTTCCAGTTCAATTTCTCTAGATTCATTAGGAAGTAAATCGAAAAAATTATCACTAAAATGTCCTTTTACTCTAGTAAAAAGAAACACATCTTTTTGCAAGGTTGTACTCGATAGTTTGATGTTGAATCCAGATGAGGTTTTAATTATTTCTTGAGTTATTTCTTCTTGTTGAAGTTTTAAATCTTTAGGTTTTGACATATAATAAAGCCACCTTTTACTTTTATTTGAAATAACTAGAACTGAATTTGATTTGTCAAAATCTATAGAGCTTAAATCTATTTCATTGATTTGAACACTTGAATTAGTATCACAACTAATTTCTTTTGATGTTCCCCAAATTATATTTCCACTAAAATCTATTATTTGAATTCCCAAACCTAAATGTGCTATATCCAAATTATCATTGATAATAAATGTTTTAAGCACATTATCTTCAATCGTTGAAGAGACTAACACATTCTCAAAACTCTTTTTAGCCTTGTAATGTAACGCTTTCCAATTGCCAAAAAAGTCAATGCTAGACCATGAAATGGATGGCCAACAATCGTTGAGCTGCCAAAACAAAGTTCCCATATTATAAGGTTTAGCTCTACGTTGTGCTTCAAGTCCTTTGCTAATACCATAGGCTTGAACTACCTGACTCATGTACACGTAATCTTCAGCACTTCGACTACGCTCAGTGTGACTATTTGGAACAGGAAAATCACGCTGCATATATTCATCAATCAACTCAAATCCTCGAACATGCTTTTGATGATTTTTAAAGCCTTCTGAAGTCATCTCTAAGGAATCACTTTGGTTGATATAATTTATCACCTCATAACTTGGAAAGGATTGCATTCCAAATTCACTCATAAATCTTGGCACTCTTTCCTGCAAATGCTCAAAAGGATACCCATCATGCCAAATCCACCAATCGTGAGCATCACCTTCAAATTCGTATTTAGGATTGCCACGTCCATATTTTGGAGATGATTCCCAATAATCTGTGTTAGTTAAATTGGCAACTGTATTTGGTAAAATAGAATCGAATACTTTTAAATAGTTGCTCCATATCTCTTCTTTCTCAGATTCTGAGCGACCATCTTGCCAACCCCAACGATGCCAACCTTCACTATTTTCATTATTGCCACACCAAAGCGCAATACTTGCATGATTTCGTAAGCGTTTTACATTGTCAATGGCCTCTTGTTGTACATTATTTAAAAATGCTTCATCGCCAGGATACATGGCACAAGCAAACATAAAATCTTGCCAAACGAAGATACCTTTTTCATCACACAACTCATAAAAAATATCGTTTTCATAAATGCCTCCTCCCCAAACACGTAGCATATTCATGTTAGCATCAACAACATCATCAAGTAATGTTTCGTAATAAGCTTCCGTGACTTTGTTTTGCATCGAGTTTTGTGGAATATAATTGGCTCCTTTTGCATACACAGGGATATCATTGACTTTAAAATAAAAGGATTCGCCTACGCTATCTTTTTCGGTGACAAGCTCAATAGTTCGTAAGCCTATTTTTGTGGAGATACTATCTAAAATCTTTTTATCATTCTTTACAACAACTTTAATGTCATATAAATAAGGGTCTCCTAAATTATGTGGCCACCAACGTTTAGGATTTTTAATTTCAAAATTGATTGCTGATTTCTGGTTGCTAATTTCTAATTGTTGTATGACTAAAGAATCATTTACATAGACATTGTAAACCAACTCCTTGTCAAGTTGCGCTTTATTTTGGATTTGAACTTGAAGTTTAGCGTTGGATTCCGTAAGCTCTTGTTGTTTTACGTAAATGTTTTCAATTTTATAATCATTCCAAGTCACTAATTTTACAGGTCGCCAAATTCCGCTAGTATTTAATTTTGGTCCCCAATCCCAACCGTATTGAAACTGTGCTTTTCTGGTAAAAATACGATTGCCTTCTGGCAAGGTATAACCCAATTTTGCTTTAGCTTGTTCTTCAAATTTCGTTGTGTTTTCGAATAAAATTCGTAATGTGTTTTCAGGTTTTAATAATTGTTTTACATTGACTTGAAATTCACGAAAAGCATTGTTGGTTTTTAAAATCAAACTATCATTTAGGTAAACAGATGCGTAAGTATCTAGGCCTTCAAAATGAAGTTCTATATTTTGCTTTTGAAGTGTTTTATTGTCTAATGAAAAATTGGTTTTATATTCCCAATCGGTTTCCGAAATCCATTGTAAATCATGTTCGTTATCGCTAATAAACGGATTTTCAATAAGGTTATTTTCTAATAAATCGGAATGTACATTTCCAGGAACAGTAGCAGGATTCCAATTGGAGTCAGTTATTTTTTTAAATTCCCAATTGTTATGTAACTCAGTAGTTTGTGGTACATCATGTTTGGTTTGACAACTCCAACAAACGAGAATTAAAAGTAACAGACTATATCGCATCTAAAATGGCTTTAATTTTTTTTGTATCAGAATAGGTAAGAGGTGTTGAAAATAATGAGCCATCACTTTCTGTTGTCGATGAAGCAGACGCGTGAATTTCTTTCAAGCCAGTTTCTTTAAATAGTTTCGCATTTTCAAAGGTAACACCACTTCCTGCTAAAATGATTATCCTTCCATTGGCTTGTTCTTGTAATTGTTTTAGGTTGTTTAAACCTTTTTTAGCTGAGGTTTCCAAGCCAGAGGTTAATACTCTATCAACTCCTAAGTCGATTAATTGTTCTAACGCTTCAAAAGAATTTTTTACACAATCAAAAGCGCGATGAAAGGTAAATTGTAATGGTCTTGAAAGCACTATCAATGCTTTCGTTCTTTCTATATCAATCGTATTGTCTTTATTTAAAACACCAGAAACGATTCCAGCACAACCTAAATTTTTGCATAGTTGAATGTCTTGTTTCATGATGTCAAACTCTTCTTCTGTATAGACAAAATTTCCACTTCGTGGTCTAATTAACACAAACACTGGAATTGAAAGCGTATCTGTGACTTGTTTTAATAAACCATAACTTGGTGTCACACCACCAACAGACAGTTCTTGACATAATTCAACACGATGAGATCCTGCTTCTTGAGCATTTTTAGCAGATTGATAGGAGTTGGCACAAATTTCTAAAAGCATATTTAAGTGTCATTGCGAGACCTTAAGGTCGTGGCAATCTGTTTATTATTGGTTATCATTTTAAAAGATTACGTCGTCATGCTTCCTCGTAATGACGTTTAGTTCACTATTATTTCATCAATAAACGTCCAAGCTTTATTACCAGCACCTTGTTTACCTTCTGGAATGATACCGTAATTATAAACGTTAATTTTAATAAAACTTGTAGTCAGTTTCTTGGGAATCTTTAAATCTAATATTGATTTTTCTGAAGGATTTGGAACAATGCTAAATTGTTGCTTTTCATCAGAAAAACTAAATATAATTGATTTTGGAGCATAAATCCATTGACCTTGTCCATTATGAAATCTTGTTTCAATGGAATTAATTTCTGTTTCTTCCCCTAAATCAATGGTGATTTCGATATCTTCTCCCCAAAATCCAAGCCATTCTTTGTCGCCATAACGTGAATCACTTCCTGAGATGCCATTAACAAGTCCTTCAGCGCCACTGCCAGGATAGGATTTATGAGGTTCTTTGTTTATTGTAATTTTTTTTCCAACGGCTTTATGCAAATTAATATCCTGAGAAAATGTAGTTCCTAATTTTTTATCTGAATTAAATACAGATGCTTTTATACTGACACTCTCTGTAATGGGAATAGGTTTAGTATAAGCTTCTGAATTTACAGTTGGCTCTGAGCCATCCAAAGTAAACCGAATGGTTTTTCCATTGGTTAAGGTTTGTAATTGATAACGCAATCCATTATCATCTGAAAGCAACTCACCTTCAATTTCATAAAGATGATTTGCATAATTAATGCTTAGAGCATCCAATCTTTTGTGAAAGTTCTCCACGCGTTTTACAAAATCAGCGTAGTTTTTATGTTCCAGTTTAGACCAAACAACCTCACTCATAGCAAATATGCGTGGAAATGCCATATATTCAACATGCTCAGAGGTTTTTATATACTCAGTCCAAATATTACCTTGTGCACCGAGTATAAATTTTGATTCCTCTTCGTTAAGCTCCTCAGGAATAGGGTTAAAACTGTACACTTTTTCTAAAGGTAAAAAACCACCAATAGCAATAGGTTCGTCGTCATTTTCACTTTGATAATAATCAAAATAACAGTGACTTGTTGGTGTCATAATTACGTTATGATGTTGTTTTGCTGCTTCAACAGCGCCAGTTACACCTCTCCATGACATTACAGTAGCATTTGGTGCCAAACCGCCTTCCAGAATTTCGTCCCAACCAATAATTTGTCTGCCTTTACTGTTGAGATAAGCTTCAATTCTCGAAATAAAATAACTCTGCAACTCGTGTTCGTCTTTTAGACCTTCTTTTTTAATAAGAGCTTGACAATGATCACAATTTTTCCATCTTGTTTTTGGAGCTTCATCGCCTCCAATATGGATGTATTCACTTGGAAATAGATCTAAAACCTCCTCCAAAACATCTTCTAAAAACGCAAATGTCTTTTGGTTTGGGCAAAAAATATCTTCAAAAACTCCCCATTTTTGGGCTACCTTAACTTGTTCGCCTGTACAACCTAATTCTGGATACGCAGCAATGGCAGCTTGTGCATGACCTGGCATTTCAATTTCAGGAATAACCGTTACAAAACGGCTTTGCGCATAAGCTACCACTTCTTTAATTTCTTCTTGTGTATAAAAACCACCATATTTTTTGCCATCAAATTGATGAGGTTGGTCGCTGTAATGTCCAACTAAGGTTTCATTTCTATAGGCAGAAACCTCTTGTAATCTTGGGTATTGTTTTATTTCAATCCGCCAACCTTGATCGTCCGTTAAATGCCAATGAAAGGTGTTCATTTTTAACATGGCTAAGGCATCAATATATTTTTTGATAAAATCTACTGAAAACATATGTCGTGCAACATCTAAGTGCATGCCACGATAGATGAATTTAGGTTTATCTTTAATAGTTACAAACGGAATTACAATTTTATCTTTAGAATAGGAAGCATTTTCAAATTCAACAGGTAAAAGCTGTCTTAAAGATTGTACAGCGTAAAAAGCACCTTGGTCGGTTTTGGCTTTAATTTGTATGGTGTTTGGAAGAATTTCAAGTGAATAGCCTTCATCAGCTAAAGTATCATCTTTAATGAATGAAATATCGTTACTACCTACTAACTTTATATTGCTACCTTCTTCAATGTAAGATTTTAGAAATTCAGCTGAGATTTTAAAATCATCATCGTATTGAATTCCAGTTGAAGCGTTTAAAGTAAACGACCCTTTATTTATAGTTTGTTCAGATGGTTGCGGAATTATTAAAACTTCAGAACTAATTTTTTCTTCGTTCTTACAGTTGAATAAAAAACTAATAAAAACTAGAAAAAGGAGTGTTTTCTTGTAATGCATTTTAGTATATTAGAAGCTTTAAATATAGCCTAAAAAGATAACTTTTCTGAAATTATTTCATGGATATTCAGCAACAAATAAAAGCACTTAGCGAAGAACTTCGTCAGCATAATTACAATTATTACGTACTTGATCATCCTACCATAAGTGATTATGAATTTGATATAAAGTTGAAGCAACTTCAAGAATTGGAAGCGCAACATCCTGAATTTGCTGAAGCTGATTCTCCTACAAAGCGTGTAGGTGGTGAAGTGACTAAAAACTTTGAAACTGTTGTTCATGAACACAGAATGTATTCGTTGGATAATTCCTATTCAAAAGAGGACTTATTGGATTGGGAAACACGCATTAAAAAGCTGGTTGATGGACAGGTACAATATGTATGCGAGTTGAAATATGATGGAGCTTCCATTAGTTTGACTTACGAAAATGGTGTTTTGTTAAGGGCAGTAACTCGTGGTGATGGGACACAAGGTGATAATGTGACTGCCAATGTAAGAACAATTAAATCTGTTCCGTTAAAACTGAAAGGCAATTATCCACCAAAATTTGATATACGTGGCGAAATTGTACTGCCATTTGAAGGGTTTAATAAAATGAACGAAGAGCGCATAGAAATTGGAGAAGAGCCATACAGAAATCCAAGAAATACAGCCTCAGGAAGTTTAAAATTGCAAGATAGTTCAGAAGTTGCCAAACGACCGTTAGAATGCTTGCTATATAATATAACAGGTTCTAATTTAGGGATTAACACACAGTTTGAAAGTTTAGAATTTGCGAGACAAATGGGCTTTAAAGTTCCAAATGCTGCAAAACTAGTCAATTCTATTGATGAGGTTTTAGAGTTTATTGACTATTGGAATGTTCACAGACATGATTTGCCTTATGAAACTGATGGAGTTGTAATTAAGGTAAATAATTTACAACAACAAGAAGAGCTAGGTTATACAGCTAAGGCGCCACGTTGGGCAATGGCTTATAAGTTTAAAGCAGAACAAGTTTCAACTAGGTTAAATAGTATTACCTATCAGGTTGGTCGTACAGGAGCTATTACACCAGTTGCCAATTTAGAGCCAGTAGAGTTAGCAGGAACTACTGTGAAAAGAGCATCACTGCACAACGCAGACCAAATTGAAAAACTGGATATTAGAGTAGGAGATGAGGTGTTTGTGGAAAAAGGAGGCGAAATTATCCCTAAAATCATTGCCGTAGATTTAACTAAACGACCATCAGATTCTCAACCAACACAATACATAACTCATTGTCCAGAATGCAATACTAAATTGGTAAGGCAAGAAGGCGAAGCTCAACACTACTGTCCAAATTATAATGGTTGTAAACCTCAGGTCATTGGAAGGATTCAGCATTTTATATCCCGAAAAGCTATGGATATTGAAGGATTAGGTGGAGAAACTGTAGCATTGTTGGTCAATGAAGGACTTATTGGTAATTATTCCGATTTATACGAGTTGACCAAAGGACAAGTTGTGCCTCTAGAGCGAATGGCAGAAAAGAGTGCTGAAAACCTAATTAATGGTATTGAGGCTTCAAAACAAATACCGTTTGAAAGAGTGTTATATGCTTTAGGGATAAGATATGTTGGGGAAACTGTTGCTAAAAAATTGGCTAAACACTATAAAAATATTGAAGCCTTATCAAAAGCTACTATTGCTGACCTAGTGGCTGTAGATGAAATTGGAATTAAAATAGCTGAGAGTGTTATTGATTTTTTTGATTCTGAACAGAACCAAATAATCATTGAGCGATTACATACATTTGGTGTGCAGTTAGCACTATCTGAAGATGTTCTGGCTAACCAAACTGATAAGTTACAGGGTCAAACCTTTGTGGTTTCAGGTGTTTTTGAAACGGTTTCACGTAACGAATTAAAAAAACTTATTGAAGATAATGGTGGTAAAGTGTCTTCTTCTATATCATCAAAAACATCTTATCTGGTTGCAGGAGACAAAATGGGACCAAGTAAACGAGATAAGGCTGAGACACTTAATATTTCTATTATTTCAGAGCAAGATTTCCTAAATTTAATTATTTAGAAATATTCTAAATTGGTATAAAAAATCGATAAAATGCAATTATTATCGATTATATGTAATTTTTTGTAGTATATTTGTTTCAAATAACTGCGCCAACATGCAAAAAAGTAAACT
This sequence comes from Bacteroidia bacterium, assembly GCA_030429955.1. Lineage (GTDB taxonomy): Bacteria > Bacteroidota > Bacteroidia > Flavobacteriales > Flavobacteriaceae > CAJQLB01. The sequence continues at coordinate 22,892 of JAUIGO010000028.1, read as the reverse complement.
ACTTTCAGGTATAATAATTGTTTTGACAATTAGTTTTATTGGCTTTCAAATCTTTCAATTAGATTTAATTGGTGGAATTGTGAGAGGATTAATTTTGCCATTACTTACAGTTTTATATTGCATAAGCGGAAATTCTAAAAGTAGCCATTTCTTTTACTTCTTACTGTTTTATGCTTTAGCTGAGTTTACAGGCGTGTTTTCATATTTTGCATATTATTCTGTTGTTGTTGATAATTTTCTCTATTATGGAGGAAATTTAGCATATATCACAGCATATATATTTTTGATTTTAGAAGTTTTTAAATCGATTAACTTAAAAAGTGTAATTAAGAGATTTCCTGTACATATCATTATATTACTCGTTTTGGATATTTACAGTGTTTACTTAGTATCTGAAATAGCAGTGAAAAGTGATTTTCTTTATGGAATTTTAGATTATAGCATTGAGATTATTTACAATATAGTTATAATGTTGTTGTTAACTGTGACTTTAATTAACTACATAAGTAGGGATTCAAAAAAGGCAATGAATTTACTTTTAGGTTCGTTGTGTATAGTTTTTTCCGAAGTGATGCAAGTAGCTTATTTTTATGTCTCAGACAAAAACATATTAAATATTACTTATTCAGTGTTACTGATTTTTGCCTTTTGCTTTTTTTACATTCAATCTAACATGAGTTACTTAAGAAATGAAGCTTATAGTGGTTCTTCTATGAACAATTTGGAAACTTAGGTTTTTAAATATGTATAGTATTTTTTTGTAACTAAACTATAATCGTAGTACCATTTGCTGCCTTTGTTTTATCTCTATTAAAATAAAAATCTATTTTTCCTAAATAGAGACCATAACAACCAACTTGGTTTATCAGAACGTTTTCGCCTACTAGGTTTTTTTCAATGGTTGGCTTTGGTAAAAAAGTATGCGTATGTCCACCAATTATTAAATCAATATCTTTTGTTGCTCGAGCCAAATTAAGATCAGATACCAAATCTGGAGTGTTTTTATAATAATAACCAATGTGAGATAAACAAATGATTAAATCACACTTTTCTTCTTCTTTTAAAACCCTGCTCATATCTTGAGCTATCTCAATTGGATCGAGATATTTAGTTTCTTTATATAGCTCTTTAATAACAAGTCCATCTAGTTCAATTCCTAAGCCGAAAACACCAATTTTCACACCTTCTTTAAGAAAGGTTTTGTAAGGTTTAACATGTGTATCTAAAACAGTATTTGAAAAATCGTAATTAGCAGAGACAAAATCGAATTTTGCATGAGGTAATTGTGCATATAAGCCATCTATACCATTGTCAAAATCATGGTTACCAATGGTAGCTAAATCGTATTTTAGCATACTCATAAGTTTAAACTCCAGTTCACCACCATAATAGTTGAAATATGGAGTGCCTTGAAAAATATCACCTGCATCGAGTAACAAAGTATTTGGACTTTCTTTTCTGATTGATTCTATCAAACTTGCTCTTCTTGCAACACCTCCTTTGTTGGCATTTCTTCCATCTTCTGGTCCAAAAGGATCAATATGACTATGTACATCGTTGGTGTGCAGTATGGTTATTTTTCGTTGATCTGGAACTGTGGTTAATGACTGTAATGATAAACTTCCTAAGCCTACCAAAGCAGCTCCAGCTACAGATTGTTGTATAAAATCTCTTCTTTTCATATTAATAAGCTTAATTTGTTTTAATAAATCTATTATCAATAACAGGATTGATGGTGTCTTTTTTAGAGAAATAATCAATTAAAACATTTCTTATTTTATAATCTAAAACATACAACGAATCACTTTGTTGAAAAAAGTCCATACTATCGCCTCCACTGTATAAATAATCGTTTGTTGCAACATAGTAAGTTTTGTTTTCGTCAATTGCAATATCATTTATTTTTGCCTCAATAAGCTCATAATTGTTATTCAGTTTTATGCTCAACCCAGAAATTGGATGAGCACGTTTAGCCTTTTGTAAATATGCAATCATTTCATTTATATGAGTCCCCTTTAGACTGGCAACAACTACGCTATTTTCAAAAGGCATAATTTCATAAGCGGTTCGTGTAGTAACATTTCCTTTTGATAATATAGCCCTAATACCTCCATGATTAAGTAAAACCATGTCTATTTTCTTCCCAGTTCTAGACTCAAAAACAGCATTGGCTTCCTCTAGCACAGCATCAGCCATAAGGTTTCCAATAGCGGTGTTAAGATCTCCATCAGTTTTTGAGTAAGTGCCTGCTGAATACGCCAAAACACTGTCTAAAGTATTGTTAACGTGTTCCCTGTATGGTTTTATAAAATCTTCAATCTTTGAAACTCCAACCAAAGAATCATTTATTTCAATGCGTTTGCCTTCAATCTTTTCCAGATACATTTCTTCCTTACAAGACATAAAGCAAACCACAAAAAAGCATAAAATAAAATTTTTAAAGAGCATTATTATGTTGTTTTTCAATATCATTTTTATCACTTGTTTCTTACATTTGTGGAAAGTATAAAATTAAATGTTTTTTAAACGATTAAAGAAAAAATCTAATCAAAAATATATCAACAATATATTAAACAATAGAAAAGCTTCTGTGGATGAGAGGCCTATTAAATATGTTGGTGTGATTTTTAATCATAATGAGTTTAAAAACTACGATCAGATAAGACATGTTTTTAAAGAAATAGGTATAAACGAAAACAAAGTAAAATTCATAACATTTATTGATGACGCAAAATCAAGACCAAACAGTTGGGATGCTTATTTTTATCCAGAAAATTTTGGATGGAAAGGAAAAATTGAAGGTGTGGATTTAATTGATTTTGTAAACGAACCTTTTGATGCGCTTATAAGTTATTATCAAAATGACAATCTGGAGCTTAACATGGCAACAACCATATCAAAAGCTAATTTTAAAATTGGAATTACAAATAAAGATGAAAGATTGTACGATTTTATAATAAATATTGAACCCAATCAAATAAACATATTTAAAAACGAGTTAATAAAATACCTTAAAGTATTTAATAAAATTTAAAATGAAAGAGCTCATAGGAACTGGAGTAGCATTAGTAACACCATTTAGAGATGATTTAAGTGTAGATCATGATGCACTGAGAAATATTGTTAATTTCAATATTGAAAACGGAACAAATTATCTTGTAATTATGGGAACTACAGGAGAAAGCGTGACTGTAAGTAAGTCTGAAAAACAGCAAATCATTAAAACAATTTCTGAAACAAACAACCAAAGAGTACCATTGGTTTTGGGAATTGGAGGAAATAACACTGCAGAGGTAATCAATGAAATTAAAAACACAGATTTAAGTGATATTTCGGCACTATTATCTGTGTCTCCATATTATAGTAAGCCAACTCAAGAAGGTTTATATCAACATTTTAAAGCAATATCAAAAGTATCGCCAATTCCAATTATTTTGTACAATGTACCTGGAAGGACCTCAAAAAACATGCTTCCAGAAACTACGTTGCGACTTGCAAGGGATTTTGCAAATATTGTAGCAGTTAAAGAAGCAGGTAACAACCAGCAACAGTACTTGGAATTACTCAAAAACAAACCAAAAGATTTTTTGATTATTTCTGGTGATGATGATTTGGCACTTGGAGTGGTTTTGGCTGGTGGAGCAGGAGTAATTTCAGTTCTTGGGCAAGCATTTCCAAAAGATTTTTCAAGAATGATTCAGTTGGGACTACTAGGAAAAGCAAAAGAAGCATACAGCCTACATTTCAACTTTATGGACATTACTAGTATGATTTTTGAAGAAAACAATCCAGCAGGAATCAAAGCAGTTTTTAATGGTTTAGGTTTATGTAGTGATACTGTGAGATTACCATTGGTAAAGGCTTCAGATAATTTAAAAGCACGAATAAACTCATACATTTCAAACTACAAAAGTTAAATATACCTTAAACCTTTCAATGCTGTAAAATATCACTTTAATTTAGCATTAAATTAATGTTTTAAAATTCGTTTGAAATACCTACTTTTGCAGTCTGTTTAAAATTATGAAGAAACTTTTTTACATCGCAGTTGTTGTAATTGCATTGAGTTCATGTAGTGAATATCAAAAAGCCTTGAAATCTGAAGATATTTCGGTAAAGTTCGCTATGGGAACAGAACTTTTTGATGCTGGAAAATATAACAAGGCAAATAGATTGTTTGTGCAAATTGTGCCTAAATATCGTGGTAAGCCACAAGCTGAAAAATTAATGTATATGTACTCTAAAACATTTTACGAAATGAAAGATTACTATACGGCAAACTACCAAATGGAACGTTTTGTAAGTGCTTATCCTGAAAGTGAAAAAGTTCAGGAAATGGCCTTTTTGGGTGCGAAAAGTTACTATCAGTTGTCGCCAGTTTACTCAAAAGAGCAAAAGGAAACCGTTGATGCTATTAATAAATTACAAGATTTTATTAACAGTTATCCAGACTCTGAATATTTGGCCGAAGCAAATACATTAGTAAGGGAACTTGATTTTAAATTAGAAAAAAAGGCATTTGAAATTGCAAAAGGATACAATAAAACAGGGCCTTATAGTAGAGATTATCAAGCTGCAATTACAGCTTTTGATAATTTTATTATTGATTTCCCTGGAACTTCGCTAAAAGAAGATGCCATGTATTACAGACTTGATTCTGCATACAAATTGGCAGTAAACAGTGTTGAATGGAAAAAAGAACAACGTTTAAAAGATGCAATTGCATACTATAATGCATTTAAAAAAGCGTTTGTAGAATCAAAATATAGTGAAGAAGTTGATGCAATGTACGAAGAATTAGAAACATTGTTACAAGGATATAATTCAAAAAGTTAATTAAAATAAAGATGGATTTAAAAAAAGTAAATGCTCCTGTAAATACTGTAACGTATGACAGAAATGAGATTGATGCTCCAACAGGAAACATCTATGAAGCAATTTCAGTGATATCTAGAAGAGCAGAGCAAATCAATACTGAAATAAGAAAAGAGCTTATTGATAAGTTGGAAGAATTTGCTACATACAATGACAGTTTGGAAGAAATTTTTGAAAACAAAGAGCAAATTGAAGTATCTAAGTTTTATGAAAAATTACCTAAACCTCACGCTCTTGCTGTTCAAGAATGGTTAAAAGACAAGATTTACTACAGAAACACTGAGGAAGACTCTCAAGAAGTATAACTCATGTCTATTCTAAGCGGCAAAAATATACTATTAGGCATAACTGCTGGTATTGCTGCATATAAGACTGCCTCTTTAGTGAGGCTATTTATTAAAGCAGGTGCTAACGTAAAGGTCGTTATGACACCTGCTTCAAAAGACTTCGTTACACCTTTAACCTTATCAACATTATCTAAAAATCCAGTACTATCATCATTTACTAATGACGATGATGAAAATGACACATGGAACAATCATGTTGAACTTGGTCTTTGGGCGGATTTTTTCCTCATAGCTCCTGCTACTGCAAATACACTGTCAAAAATGGCAACTGGAAACAGTGACAATCTCCTTTTGGCAACCTATTTATCTGCAAAATGTCCAGTGTATTTTGCACCAGCAATGGATTTAGATATGTACAAACACAAATCTACAAAAGCCTCTTTGAGTACTTTAGAGAGTTTTGGCAACATCATGATTCCTGCTGAATCTGGAGAATTAGCGAGTGGTTTGGTTGGTGAAGGCAGAATGGCTGAGCCAGAGAATATTATTAAATTTTTAGAAAATCATATCATAAAAGGGTTGCCTCTTTACAATAAAAAAATACTCATTACAGCAGGGCCAACTTACGAAGCCATTGATCCAGTTCGGTTTATAGGCAATCACTCTAGCGGTAAAATGGGTTTTGAAATTGCTAAGGCAGCTGCCAATTTAGGTGCTGAGGTGATTTTAGTTTCTGGACCAACACATCAGAAAACAGATAATGACGCTATTAAAGTTATTCCTGTTGTGAGTGCCAATGATATGTATGAAGCAGTGCATGCTTATTTTAAAAATTCAGATGTTGCCATTCTTTCAGCAGCAGTTGCAGATTATAAACCGAAATATGTTGCAGATAAAAAAATAAAAAAGAAAGATGCAACGTTAACATTAGAGCTAGAAAAAACAAAAGATATATTAGCCTCGCTTGGTAAAATAAAAAAGAAACAACTCTTAGTTGGTTTTGCTTTAGAGACTAATAACGAAATTGAAAACGCAATTAAAAAGCTAAAAACTAAAAATTTAGATTTAATTGTTTTAAATTCGTTAAGTGACAAAGGTGCTGGTTTTGGTGGAAACACAAATAAGGTTACCTTAATAGATAGTGAAGAAAATATTACTAATTATAACTTAAAATCCAAAGCAGAAGTAGCTCAGGATATTTTAGGCGAAATACTAAAACTCATCGATGCGTAATTGTTTATTTATACTCTCATCCTTTTTTACTCTAACAGCTTTTTCTCAAGAACTAAACTGTACCCTCGTTGTCAATGCACAACAAACAGGAAATGAAAATGTACAAGTTTTCAAAACATTAGAGAAACAACTTCAAGAATTTGTAAACAACACACAATGGACTAATAAAACCGTTGCTCCTCAAGAGCGTATCAATGCAAGTATGGTCATTATTATTGAAGATTATAATAGCGACTCCTTTCAAGCATCCATTCAAGTACAATCGTCACGTCCAATTTATAACTCAACTTACGAATCTCCAATTTATAATTTTAATGATAGAGACTTTAATTTTCAATATTTAGAATTTCAAAATCTAAATTTTAGCCCAACACAATTTGAGTCTAATTTAGTATCAGTTATTGCTTTTCATGTGTACATGATTTTAGCAATGGACGCAGATACATTTGAGCGTAATGGAGGCCAATCTTATTATGAACAAGCGAGAACCATTGTAGGCTATTCGCAGCAAAATAGCGCAAAAGGCTGGGAACCACCATCAGGAGGCGATCAAACCAGAAGTGCACTTCTAGATAACATTATGTCTCCTACGTATAAAGAATATAGAGAAGTACTTTACAATTACCACAGAATGGGCTTGGATAATATGTATGAAAACCCGAAAAAGGGAAAAGAAACCATCTCAAATGCTTTAACAAGTTTTCAAACAATGAATTCACGACGTCCAAACTCATTCATTCTACGTGTGTTTTTTGACGCTAAAGCAGATGAAATAGAAGAAATTTTCTCAGAAGGACCTAGTGTTGATATTACAAAATTGGTTACAACACTTTCCAAGATAGCTCCTATGCACTCAAGTAAATGGAGAAATATAGATTTCTAAAAAATTGTATTAATTGCTTTAGTATTCTTATTTTAGTAACTCATCTATTTCATTTAATATATTACCTCGTTGCTAACAAAACTAACCATACAAAATTATGCCTTAATTGAGAATCTTCATGTTGGGTTTAACAGCGGTTTGTCTATTATTACTGGAGAAACTGGCGCTGGAAAATCAATTTTACTAGGAGGTCTCTCATTGATTTTAGGTAAACGAGCCGACTTAACAGTTATTAATGACACCTCAAGCAAATGTATAGTTGAAGCTACTTTTGATATAGCAAATTATGATTTAAAAGAGTTATTTAAACAAGAAGACTTAGATTACGAACCTGAAACCATCATTAGAAGAGAGATTCTGCCATCAGGAAAATCTCGTGCTTTTGTAAATGATTCTCCTGTAAATTTGAATGTGTTGTCAATTTTAGGAGAACATTTAATTGATATCCATTCACAACATCAAACGCTAGAGCTTACCAACAACGATTTTCAATTTGATATTTTGGATGCCTTGGCAAAAAATCAAAATATTCTTTCAGATTATAAACACAATCTTTCTGAATATAAAGCCAAAATAAAGAATTTGGATGCATTGCTGAAACAAAAAAGCGAAGCAATTAAAGAACATGATTATAATTCATTTTTACTCAATGAACTATTAGAAGCTGAACTTAAAACTGTTAATCTTGAAGATTTAGAAGAAGAACAATCAACTTTAAGTAACGTTGAGTTTGTAACTGAAGAATTGAATCTTTCCAACCAACTTCTAAATGAAGAACAGATAGGAGTTTTACAGAGCTTATCAGCTTTAAAATCTAGTTTTTCTAAACTCTCAGCAATCTCTAAAACTTACGAAGAACTATACAATAGAATTGTAAGCAGTTATATTGAATTAGACGATTTGCAATCTGAAATTGAAGAATTACAAGACGGTTTGGAGTTAAATCCAGTTCGTTTAGAAGAAGTCAATGCTAAACTTCAGAGTATAAATAATTTAATGCAAAAGCATACTGCTGAAAATATAGAAGAGCTTTTAAGCATTCAAAATGAATTAGATGAGAAAGTTCAATCTTATGAGACCATTGATGATGATATTAACAAGAATGAACAAGAAATCAAGTTGCAAACTAAAAAAATGGATGAATTAGCAAAAGCAATACATGAAAATAGAAAAAAAGTAATCCCTGAATTTATTCAACAAACGGAAACTATTTTGAATGATTTAGGAATGCCTAACGCTAAATTTAAAATTGATTTAAAACTGTCTGATGAATTTTATTCCAACGGAAAAGATACCATTGAATTATTGTTTAGCGCCAATAAAGGCAGTGAGTTTTTACCTTTGAAAAAAGCAGCTTCTGGAGGTGAATTATCAAGAATTATGTTAGCCATAAAATCAATTTTGACTAAGTACATGAATTTACCAACCATTATGTTTGATGAAATAGACACAGGAGTTTCGGGCGAAATATCAACAAAAATGGCAGATATTATGCATCAAATGAGTAGATCAATGCAAGTGTTTTCAATAACACATTTGCCACAAATTGCTGCTAAAGGCGATAACCATTTTAAAGTATATAAAGAAGATATTAATGATAAAACCACTACCCATTTGGTAAAATTAAATCAAGACGAGCGTATTGTAGAAATTGCACAAATGCTTGGTGGTAAAAAAATATCAACATCAGCCATTGCTCATGCCAAGCAATTATTGAATTAATAGTATCTTTGAAATTAAAATCAACTAACAACTAAATAAAATAGCCATGTCATACAATTTACTAAAAGGAAAAAGAGGAATCATATTTGGAGCTTTAGACGCTAACTCAATTGCTTGGAAAACAGCAGAACGCGTTCATGAAGAAGGAGGTACGTTTGTGTTAACCAATGCTCCTATTGCGATGAGAATGGGTCAAATTAATGAATTGGCTGAAAAAACGGGCTCTCAAATTATACCTGCAGATGCAACTTCAGAGGAAGATTTACAAAACCTTGTTGAGAAATCCATGGAAATTTTAGGAGGAAAATTAGACTTCGTATTACACTCCATAGGCATGTCTATTAATGTTAGAAAAGGCAAACATTATACAGACCAGAATTACGATTGGACACAAAAAGGCACAGATGTTTCGGCGATGTCATTTCATAAGGTAATGAAATCTTTATACCAAGCAGATGCCATGAATGAATGGGGAAGCATTGTAGCACTAACATATATGGCTGCTCAGCGTGTATTCCCTGACTATAATGACATGGCAGATAACAAGGCTTATTTAGAGAGTATAGCTCGAAGTTTTGGTTACTTTTTTGGACGCGATAAAAAAGTACGTGTCAACACTATTTCACAATCACCAACGCCAACTACTGCAGGACAAGGTGTAAAAGGTTTTGATGGTTTTATAGCTTATGCTGAGAAAATGTCGCCTCTTGGTAACGCAACAGCATTGGATTGTGCAAACTATACGGTGACATTATTTAGTGATTTAACAAAGCGTGTCACACTACAAAACCTATATAATGATGGTGGTTTTAGTAATATGGGAGTTAGTGATGCTGTGATGGAACATTTCATCAAAGAATAACCCATTCTTAAAAAGATTAGTAAATTTTAATCGGAAAAAGCCAACCATTCATTTTTTTTTATTAACAATTAATCGATATATTTGGTATATAATCGATTAATATATTAGTAATCATGCTATTGTGATTTAATAGTATAAATTTAGGCTGTTAAAAACCTTATTAATCTTAATAAACATACCTATTATGAAAAAAATTACTTTATTATTTATTTTACTAATTGCCTTTAATTGGCAATCTAACGCACAACTTACCGAAGATTTTGAAGGTGGTGTTGTACCTCCTGCTGGTTGGACAAGTTTTGACAACGGCTTTGGTGCCGCTCAAGTTTGGCAGATTAGCACAACTGCGAACTCAGGGACTAATGCTGCATATATTAGATATGATGCTACTGACGCAGGTCAACCTAAAGAGGATTGGTTAGTAACTTCTGCTATTGATTTAACAGGTGTTTCTGCTGCTGAATTAAGTTTTTTTACTAGACAAGCTTATTCTCCAGTATATAATTCTGTTTATCAAATACGAGTTTCAACTAATTCGCAAACTACTCCTGGAGATTTCTCTACAGTTCAAACTTGGACTGAAGCAACTTTAAATACAACATATAATGTTTATGAAGAAAAAGTTGTGAATCTAAGTGCTTATGATGGCATGACAATTTACATTGCTTTTGTTCATACAAATGATGATGGTGACAATTGGTATATCGATGATATAAGTGTCGCTGCTTCATCAACATGTAATGCACCTGGTAGTTTAAGCGCAACAAATTTTACTGGAAGTGCTATTGATTTAAGCTGGGGAAGTGTAGCCTTAGAGGTTGGTGGTTATGATTGGGCTGTTATGAATGATGGTGAAGACCCAGATGTTGATTCGCCAGTAGATAGTGGCACAACCGCGACTGGGATAACTACAGATACAGCTTCTGGTTTATCTGCTTCAACTAATTATGATTTATATGTTAGAACAATTTGTTCTGGTGGTCCTACTGCTTGGAGTGCCGCGTATAATTTTTCTACAGGACCTGTAAATGACTCTGCTTGTAGTGCTATTGATTTAACGTCTATGGTAGGAACACCATCTACTGGCGGAACTTATAATAATTTTTTAGCTACTACAGAAGCTAATGAACCATCAGGAGCTTGTTGGTCATTTAGTCAATCAACTGACCAATCAGTTTGGTTTAAATTTACAACTGCAGGAGCTGAAGTGACGCTTACCACAAATTATAGCGATGGAACAGCTACTGATACTGTAATGGCTTTATATTCTGCTTCTGATTGTGGTGATATGACTACCTTTACTGAAATAGCATGTAATGATGATGTTGATGGGTCAAACTATTTGTCAGAGATTGTTACAACTTTAGCAGCTGGAACTTATTATTTACAAGTTGACACTTGGGGAACTGGTGATGAAGATACTTTTGATATTGGTTATTTTGATCCTTCTTTATCTAATCAATCATTTGAAGAAGAAGTTGCCTTATCATATTTCCCTAATCCAGTTAAGGATAAATTAACTTTAAAAGCACAACAAAACATTCAAAATGTGTCTGTGTTTAATATGTTAGGTCAAGAAGTAATGCGTACTGAAATGAATGTACAAAGAGGTGACTTAGATATGTCATCGTTGCAATCTGGTCCTTACTTTGTAAAAGTAAGCATCAACGATACAGTTGAAACCTTAAAAGTTATTAAGAAATAACATACTTTTTTAAATATAATTAAAAACCTCAAAACTTTGTTTTTGAGGTTTTTTTTATGTCCTAAGTTTAATCTTCTTTAGTTACCTTTGTTTAGTATGACAACAAAGGACATTTCGTTTATTATTCCTGTATACAACAGACCAGAAGAAACCAAAGAACTTCTTCAGAGTTTCGTCTCTTTGCAAGGCAATAAGGATTTTGAAATAGTAATTGTTGAAGATGGATCAAATATAAAATCTGATGAAATTGTAAAATGTTTTAGTGATAAATTAAGTATCTCTTATTTTTTTAAGCCTAATTCAGGGCCAGGCGATTCTAGAAATTTTGGGATGAAACATGCCAAAGGTAACTATTTTATCATTTTGGATTCCGACTGTATTTTACCAAATCAATATCTTACTGAAGCAATAAAAAGTTTAAATAAAAACTATGTAGATTGTTTTGGTGGTCCAGATGCTGCAGATGAATCTTTTACTAATATTCAGAAAGCAATTAATTTTGCAATGACATCTTTCATTTCAACAGGAGGTATAAGAGGAAAGAAGGCTAGTGTTGGTGTATTTCAGCCAAGAAGTTTTAATATGGGAATTTCTAAAAAAGCATTTGAAGCCACTAATGGATTTGGTAATATTCATCCAGGTGAAGATCCAGATTTATCAATTAGGCTTACAAAGTTAGGATTTAAAACAAGGCTTTATGAAAATGTCTTTGTATACCATAAACGCAGAATATCATGGTCAAAGTTTTATAAACAGGTACATAAATTTGGAATGGTAAGACCAATTTTAAACGCGTGGCATCCCAAAACCAAAAAAATAACCTATTGGTTTCCAAGTGTTTTCTGTTTTGGTTTTTTATTGGCTTTATCGTTATGTTTTTTCAAGATATATTTTTTAATGGTAATGTTTGTCATTTATTTTTTTGTAGCTTTTATATTGGCATTATTAAAAACAAAAAGCATAACGGTCGCCTTAATGTCGCTATATGCAATCTGTATTCAATTTTTCGGTTATGGATATGGGTTTATTAAATCTACATTAAAACTAATGAGATCAAAGGCTCATATAGAAGAAAGGTTCCCTGAGTTATTTTTTAAACTTAAATAATGTCAATTATAAAAAGAAAATTATCAAAACTATACAAAAGCAAAAGAGTTAATATTTTGGCTTTGTTCATCTTATTGGCTTTTTTATTTTCATTTTTGACAAAACTTTCTAAAGATTATACAAGGACCATTTCTTTTAATATTGAAATGCTAAATATTCCTGAAGAAGATGTCATTTTAAAAGATTCACTCCATTTTATTGATGTCACCTTAACAACCTATGGTTTTAACCTGCTCAAGTATTATTTTGTAGAACCAAAACTTAAAGTAGATTTTAATCAATTAACAAAAACGCCAACTTTCTATCTATGGACAAAAAACAACCAATTTCAAAATGTTGTCAATCAATTTAATACAAGCGTAAAAATAAATGGAATAAGTCCAGATTCTATACATTTTCAGTACGATTCATATTTTGTAAAAACTATTCCAGTTGTTCTTAACGAGAATGTAAAGTATGCAACAGGATTTGATATTGATGAAACATATAAACTGGAACCAGACTCCATAAAAGTAATTGGAGCAAAAACAGCTTTAGATTCTATTAACAAAATAGAAACTATGCTTTTTGAGTTAAACAATATAAATTCAGATATTAATGCATCAATTAAATTAAAGATGCCAGAAAACAATCCAGATGTTAAATTTTCTGAAAGTAATGTTTTGGTTAGCGGTGCAGTCAAGAAGTTTACAGAAGGCTCTCTTTTTGTACCTATAGTTGTAACAAATTTACCTGAGAATGTCAATATTAAATATTTTCCTAAAGAAATTGAAGTCATTTTTTATACAAGTTTGGACAATTATAAAGAGATATCTCCAAATAGCTTTAGGGTTGAGTGTGATTATAGCAAATTGGACGCTACAAATAACAAGTTGGCACCATTAATTAAAAAACAACCAAATAATGTTAGAAATTTGAGGTTAGGAACAAAATCAATTGAATTTATTATATTATAATGAAATCAGAACCAAAAGTAGTAGGGCTTACAGGAGGCATTGGAAGTGGAAAAACCACAGTCGCCAACTATTTTAAGGAATTAGGTGTTCCTATTTATATTGCTGATGTTGAGGCTAAAAATTTAATGAACCGTTCAAAAGTAATCAAACGTAAATTGATTCAAATATTTGGTGAAGATACTTATGAAAGTAATAACCTAAACAAAGCATTTATAGCTGGTAAAATATTCAACGACAAATCTTTGCTGGAACAAATGAATAACATTGTACACCCAAAGGTTGCGTCACATTTTAAACGATGGCTAAAAAAGCAAGCAGCACCTTATGTTATTAAGGAAGCTGCTATCATTTTTGAAAATGGAAGCTATAAATCATTAGACCTAACCATAACAGTAGTGGCTCCAGAAAACATAAGAATAAAACGAGTTATAGAGCGAGATAACTCAACGGCAGAAAAGGTGGAGGCCATTATTAAAAACCAATGGAGTGATTCGGAAAAAGTAAAACTGTCTGATTTTGTAATAGAGAATATCAGCCTTGGGGACACAAAATTACAAGTGAAAAAAATCCATCAAGAAATCCTTAAAAAATATCAATAAAACCTAAATTTTAACATTTTTGTTAAGGTAAGGTTAAATGGTATATCTACTAAATGTTAAAATGTTAATTTTGAGCAATGAGTAAGAAGTTATTTGTCTTGTTGGTTGTGTTGATGAGCTTGTCTCTTATAGGTATAATCCTTGTACAAGCTTACCATATTAACAATACTGTAAAAAATGAAGAAGAGCAATTTACTTACAAAGTAAAACGCGTTTTGAGTACTACATCAACAACCATTGAAGAACGGGAATACAAGGAGTATGCGTTTAGATTCAGGGAGTTGATGGCCGAAAAAGGTGTTAAAGTTGATACCACAGACATTAGAAATCTTTGGATTATTCAAGACGATGGAAACTCTAATGAAATGCTCATTTATAGAAACGGAATCTTAGAAGAAAATTTCAAGATTCCATCGTTCATTGACATTGGTTTAGATAGTATTAATGTTACCAGGATATCTAACGAGCGTGAAACTAGAATTACTAGTAAAAATGAAACGCAAATGCTAGATGGAAAAGGTGAGAGTCAATCTTTAGAGGTTTCCCCTGAAGCCCTACTAATGCAATCGGTACAAATTTCCCGTAGTAAGGAGGTTATGTTTGAAAGTACTTATAAGGATATGGCAAAGCGCTCTCCAATACATCAAAGGGTTTCAAAAAAAGACTTATCAGATTTATTAGCTAGAAAACTAAAGGAAAATGATATAGATATAAATTTTGAATATGCTATATACCATAAAGATTTAGCAACCAAAGTTCAAACAGATAATTTTGAGCTAGTAAAAGAATCTACTTTTGGCGTTCCAATATTTTTGGACAACAACAACGAAAGTGAGTATACGCTATATGTTAATTTCCCAGAAAGGAGTAAAGTCGTTTTGTCGTCTATCGTAGGTATGGCATTACTGTCATTCATTTTTACAACCATCATCATTATTGCTTATTCAAGTGCCATTTACCAATTGATAAAACAACGTAAGATATCACAGATTAAAACAGACTTTATCAATAATATGACGCATGAGTTTAAAACACCTATCGCTACTATTAATTTAGCGCTTGATGCCATTAGAAATCCTAAAATTATTGGCGATGAAGAGAAGGTAAAGCGATACTTAAAAATGATTAAAGACGAAAATAAACGTATGCATGCTCAAGTTGAGAATGTATTAAGAATATCTAAACTAGAAAAAAACGAACTTAACATAAGTAAAGATAAGGTTGATTTGCACGAACTAATTGAAGATGCCATCACACATATCGAACTCATTGTAGAGGACAGAAATGGATATATTGAAACACATTTAGATGCGTCAATATCTTCGGTTTTAGCAAACGAAACTCACTTTACAAACGTTATAGTTAATATATTGGATAATGCTGTAAAGTACTCTGATGACGAACCAAAAATAAAGGTAGTTACAGAAAATGTAGGCAATAGTATTATTCTCAAAATAAGTGACCAAGGAAACGGTATGACTAAATCTGTGCAAAAAAGAGTGTTTGAAAAATTTTATAGAGAGCACACAGGAGACGTACACAACGTAAAAGGGCATGGACTAGGTTTAGCTTATGTAAAACGAATTGTTGATGACCATTCAGGTCATGTAAGTGTAGAAAGTGAAAAAGGAAAGGGTAGCACCTTTATTATAAAATTACCATTAATATCATAAGAAAGTTATGGAAGAAACAAACAAGAAAATATTATTAGTTGAAGATGATCCAAATTTTGGAACCGTTCTTAAAGATTATTTAATGATGAATGATTATGAAGTTGTTCATGCCAAAAATGGAATGGAAGGTTTTGAGAAATTCAAGAAAGACGATTACGATTTATGTATTTTAGATGTCATGATGCCTTATAAAGATGGCTTTACATTGGCAAAAGAAATTCGCGAAAAAAACGCAGATGTTCCAATAATTTTCCTGACAGCAAAAGCTATGAAAGAAGATGTTCTAAAAGGTTATAAAGTAGGAGCAGATGATTACTTAAACAAACCTTTTGACAGTGAAGTTTTGCTTATGAAAATAAAAGCGATCATGCAACGTAAATCCACAGATAGTGTTGCAGATAGTAAACAGTTTGAGTTTGAAATTGGTAATTTTCACTTAAACTCAAAGCTTAGATTTTTAAAATACAAAGGAGGCGAGCCTGTAAAATTATCACCAAAAGAAAACGAGTTGTTACGTTTATTGGCCTTGCACGAAAATGATTTAATGCCTCGTGAGCTTGCTTTAACAAAAATATGGAGAGACGATAACTACTTTACATCAAGAAGTATGGATGTTTATATTGCTAAATTAAGAAAGTACTTAAAAGTTGATGAAAACGTAGAAATATTAAATATACATGGTGAAGGTTTTAGACTTGTTGTAAACCAAAAAGCTTAAAATCATTTCCAAATTAAGTTAAAACCCAGTTGAAGGCTTATGCTTCTAACTGGGTTTTTTTGTTTATATAATCTATAATTTCTTCTAGCTTATATTGATAGTCAAACCATCTTATCGTATCGTCTTTTTTAAACCAAGTAGTTTGTCGTTTGGCAAAACGTCTAGTGTTTTTTTTAATTTCTGAGATGGCAAAATCCAAATCATATTCTTCTTCAAAATAGTTGAACAATTCTTTATAGCCGACCGTATTTAAAGCGTTTAAATGTTTTTTTGATATTAAATTTTCAGCCTCTTGCAAAAGCCCATGCTTTATCATCATATCCACACGATCATTTATACGTTTATAAATAATTTCTCTATCAGCAGTAAGACCAATAGATAGTGTTTTAAAGTTTCTTTTGGCTTTTTCTTTATTCAAGAAAGTTGAATAAGGCTTTCCTGTTCCAATACAAATCTCTAAAGCTCTAATAACTCTATGAGGATTATCAATGGCAATGGTTTTATAAGAAATATCGTCTAACTCTTTAAGTTTGTCTTGAAGGTTTTTTAATCCTTTTTCCTTTAATTCGTCGTTGAGGTTTTTTCTAATTGAAGCATCAACTTTTGGAAAATTGTCCAAGCCTTTTGTTATAGCATCGACATATAGCCCAGAGCCACCAACCATAATAACGATATTGTGTTTTTTGAATAAGGTGTCCAATAAAGCTAAAGCATCTTTTTCAAAATTTCCAACATTATAAATGTCTTCAATAGATTTATGGTGTATAAAATGGTGCTTTGCCTGACTTAGTTCATCTTCAGTTGGAGCTGCAGTACCAATTTGCATTTCTTTGTAGAATTGCCTTGAATCTGCAGAAATGATTTCTGTATTAAAATTTTTGGCAAGTTTAATACTTAAAGCTGTTTTACCTATTGCAGTTGGTCCAACGATGGAAATAAGTAATTTATTCATCATTTAAAAGCTCACCACATTTATAACAATATTCAGCATTATCATTATGATAAATGGCCATACAGTTAGGGCAGGCTTGTGTATTTGTGTGAGTATCGCGACTACGTTTACTCATAGTTGCTACTTCTGCACTAACAATTCCAGTAGGTACTGCAATAATGGCATAACCCATGAGCATGATAAATGATGATATAAACTGACCTAGTGCTGAAACAGGAGCAATATCACCATAACCAACTGTTGTTAGCGTTACAATAGCCCAATACACACTTCGTGGAATACTTGTAAAACCACTATTTTGTCCACTTTCTACCAAATACATAATAGTTCCGAGAATAACACAAAGTATAAAAACGAATAGTATAAATACTGATATTTTTGCGCGACTTAACTTAAAAGCTCTCACTAAATTTGTAGATTCACCAATAAACCTTGCAAGTTTTAGAATTCTAAAAATACGCATTAAACGCAGTGCTCTTAAGGCTACAAGTGAATGTGAGCCAACTAGGAAAAATGATAAGTATTTTGGAATAGTTGAAAGCAAATCTATAATTCCATAAAAGCTAAAAATATACTTGAGGGGTTTTTTAACAGCAATAATTCGTGCTATATATTCAATTGTAAAAAGAATAGTAATGACCCATTCGGAGATATTAAGGAAATCGTGATATTTTCTATCTATTTCTTGAATGCTTTCTAGCATTACTAGAATGATACTTGTTATAATTACAATAAACAAAGCAATATTGAAAATCTTTCCTTTTGGAGTATCTGCCTCGTAAAGAATCTCGTGAAGCTTATGCTTCCAACCTTCTTTATTATTATTATTTATGCTGTCATTTTCCATTTAATCAAATGTAAGAAAAGATTAAGAATTTAAGATAAATATCAAAATTTTAAAATCTTAAGTCTTTTATTTTGCCGCAAATAACTCTGAATGATATGCTGAGAATCTCTGTTGTGCTGCATTGGCGTAATGATACTCTTTAAGATTTCAATGTTATTAATCTGATAGTTTAAGTTGTAAAATCCAAAGCCTTTATAAACTCCATTTTCAATTAAAATAGCACTTCGCTCATCGTGTTCTCTGCCATAATCTATAATTACCATGTTTTGGTTTTCGAAACTATGCTGTTGTATTATTTTTGAAGTTCGCTCATTATAGGTTTCAGGATCTTCATCATTAATACAAGCACCAAAACATTTTTTAATCGTGTAGTTAAAACAATTGCTGTTTGTTTGGTATTGACCTGTTAACTTTTGACAAAGATTGTGTTCATCAACAGTTTTAGATATAAAACTCTTGGCACTTTGGAGATTTGCAAACGTAGTAATAGGCTTTTCTTTGCCATTCACTTTTGCAACTTTTAGGTTTAAATAACCCTTATCGTCAGTAAAACTAAACAAACCATGTGTGAAAATGGTACGTCGTTGTGCTCTGTTATAAATGGGCTTGTTTCGTTTTATTTCTTCGCTTTCTTTTAGTAGAGCAACGAGTTCACTTCCAGTGGCTTCATAAGTAACTGCGTTTACTTGCAGTTGCATTTTTTTAGATTTTGGAGCTGTACTCGTAAAATGCTGATTTACACGGTTTTTAACATTTTTACTCTTGCCAATGTAAATGATTTCGCCATCAGCTTTGTGCATATAGTAAACTCCAGTTATAGATGGAAGCTCATCAATAATATCTTTTAATCTTGGCTCTATTTGTAGTTTTGGCTCTAATCGGATAGAATCTTTTATAATGCTTTTTTCAGAGTCTTTTGCCAACAGCATTTTAAACAAAGTAACTGTTGCTAATGCATCACCTGAAGCACGATGTCTGTCACTCACAGGAATACCTAATGAACGTGTTAACTTTCCTAAGCTATAGGATTGCTGACCAGGAATGAGTTGTTTGGCAAGTTCAACAGTGCAAAGCGTACGTTTTTTATATTCAAAACCTAATCGTTTAAATTCGGTTTTAAGGATGCGGTTATCAAATTTGGCGTTATGTGCTACTACAATGCAATCTTCAGTAATTTCAACAATGCGTTTGGCAACTTCATAAAATTTTGGTGCATTGCGTAGCATACTGTTATTTATACCAGTAAGGTTAACAACAAAGGGTTGTATTTCCCTTTCAGGATTTATAAGACTAATGAATTGGTCTACAACCTTATGACCATCAAATTTATAGATGGCAATTTCAGTGATACCTTCTTCATTGTACTTTCCGCCAGTGGTTTCTATGTCTAATATTGCGTAAATAACTCTTGTTTAATTTGTGTAATGTCTTGCTCCAAAAATGTTACGGCCAATCCTTACCATATTACTTCCGCACTCAATGGCTAACTCATAATCTCCACTCATTCCCATGGAAACAATGTCAAGCTTAAAATTAAATAATTCTTTGGAGTTCAAGATATCAAATATAGATTTCAAATATTCAAATTCCTTTTTTATTTGTGCTTCATCGTCAGTAAACGTAGCCATTCCCATTAAACCAACAACTTTAATGTGTTTTAATTGTGAAAACGCTTCAGAGTTGATAATGGCAACAATATCTTCATGAGTCATCCCAAATTTGGAATCTTCTTCAGCAATTTTAAGCTGAAACAAGCAATCTATAATTCGGTTGTGCTTTTCGGCTTGTTTGTTTATTTCTTTCAGGAGTTTAAAATTGTCAACACCATGAATCAAACTCACAAAACCAGCCATATATTTCACTTTGTTTCGCTGTACATGACCAATCATGTGCCATTGAATGTCTTTAGGCAATTGCTCATGTTTTTCAACCATTTCCTGAATTTTGTTTTCACCAAACACTCGCTGTCCAGCGTTGTAGGCTTCAAGAATATCTTCTATTGGTTTCGTTTTGGAAACTGCAACTAGTATTATGTGTTCAGGGAGTTGGCTTTTTATGTTTAACAGTTGTTTTGTAATACTCATTTTAAAACTCATAAATTGTGACACCACTTCTTAGCTTGGGTTCAATAAAGGTGCTTTTTGGTGGCATTATTAAATGCTCATCTGCTATAGATTTAAGCTCACTAATAGTGATTGGGACTAATCCAAAGCCAACTTTAAATGCTCCACTATCAACTTTAGTTTTTATGGTTACCAAATCACTTTTTCCATGTGAATAATCCAATCGTTGATCGTTACGCATATCATTAATCCCTAAAATGGGTTGTAAAATGGTTTTAAATAAAATTTGCGTGTCTAAAGCATCTAAGGCATTATTAATTGAATAGTTGTCTTTTCTAAGATATAAAGAATAGAATTCACCATCCAAATACATGCTGAAATGATGTTTGTTTGATGGTTTGTAAAGTGTTTTTCCTCTATTCTCTATTCTAAACATCGCATCTAATTCGATTAGAAATGCCTCTTTTGATTTTCCGTTTAGATCTTTTATTAAGCGATTATACTCATGAATTAGTAATTCAGATTCAGGAATTAAATAACTCATAAAATAGTTATACGACTCACTAGCATTTTTTGCTTTAAGTTCATCTGATAACAATACAGAAGAAGCGGAGCGATGATGGCCATCAGCGATATAAAGGCGTTTAATTTTAGAAAACTCTGATTTTAAAACCTCAGTTTTTTCTGCATCATCAATAATCCACAGATAATGCGTATCTCTATATGTGGTAGTAAATTCAAACTCAGCACGTTCTTGTTGTTTCTCCGAAATTATTCCTGAGATTGTATCATTGTCAGGATAGGTAAGGAGTACTGGTTCTGCATTAAAACCAACCGTTTTTAAGTACTCTTTAAACACATTTTCTCTGTATTCAATAGTATCTTCATGTTTTTTGATAACGTCTTTTTTATAGTCTTCAATGCTAGCTGCTGCGACAATACCATTAAAAACATCACCTTCACGATTTACAATTTTGTACACGTAAAACGAAGGGAATTCGTCTTGAACAAAAATATCATCTTCTTTAAACTCTAAATATCGATTTCTTACAAGCTTATAGCGATCTTCACCTTTTAGCTCCAAATGATACTTATAGCCTGGATTTACAATATGCAAAAACGAAAATGGATTGTAATCTAATCGCGCTTCACGTTCGGCTTGCGTATAAGTTTGGTAAGAGCGAGAAGCTACTAAACTCACTTTGTCTCGTGTAGGACGTACTGCTTTAAATGGGATGATGTGTGCCAATTCTTTTTAGTTGAATTGTTTAGCCACTGTCTCAGCTTTTCTACTTTGAGAATAGTCATAAAAACCTTCTCCAGATTTTACACCTAACTTTCCTGCTCTAACCATATTCACTAACAAAGGACAAGGAGCATATTTCGGATTTTTAAAACCGTCATACATCACTTCCAAAATAGAAAGGCAAACGTCTAAACCAATAAAATCAGCTAATTGTAAAGGACCCATTGGATGAGCCATGCCAAGCATCATTACTGTGTCTATTTCTTTAACTCCAGCTACGCCATTGTAAAGTGTTTCAATAGATTCATTGAGCATAGGCATCAAAATTCTATTAGCCACAAATCCAGGATAATCGTTAACTTCAACAGGAGTTTTGCCAAGCGTTGTAGACAAATCCATAATGAGTTTGGTGACTTCATCACTGGTGTTGTAACCTCTAATAATTTCAACCAATCTCATAATTGGTACTGGGTTCATAAAATGCATTCCAATAACACGATCTGGTCTTGAAGTTACTGCACCTATTTGAGTGATTGAAATGGATGAAGTATTGGTTGCCAAAATAGTGTCTTCTGGGCAAGCCTCGTCCAATTGCTTGAAAATGTTTAATTTTAAATCTACATTTTCAGTCGCAGCCTCAACCACAAGACTAGCATATTCAACACCTTCAGTAATGTTAGTAAATGTTGAGATATTAGCTAATGTTGCTTCTTTGTCAGCTTCAGTAATTTTTTCTTTAGCAACCATTCTATCTAAGTTGCTTGTTATAGTATTAATGCCCTTTTTTAGTGAGGCTTCACTAATATCAATAAGTTGTACCTTAAATCCGCTTTGAGCGAACGTGTGAGCAATTCCGTTTCCCATCGTTCCAGCTCCTATAACTGCTACGTTTTTCATAAAAAAATCTTTTTTTATTCCCTTGAAAAAGGGAATCTAATTACTATATCTTTTAAAAACTATTTATTATTTGTGTTGCAACACGTAAGGCTTCAGTGCCATCATGCAGTGTTACAATTGGTGATGTGTTTGTATTAATGGCATGAGCAAAGGTTTCTAGCTCATCTAAAATGGCATTGTTATTTGCAATGCTTGGATTATCAAAATAGATTTGTTTTTTAACACCTTCGGCATTTTGCAAAATCATATCACAGTCTCCAGGAGATT
>JAUIGO010000088.1 GCA_030429955.1 Bacteroidia bacterium | reverse complement strand
CTGTTGGCGATGTTATAAAAGGAGCGATGCTAGCTCATAAAGCCTCTGAAGAAGGCGTGCTTGTTGCTGAAATTTTAGCAGGACAAAAACCACATATTGATTATAATTTAATTCCTGGAGTGGTTTATACTTGGCCAGAAGTGGCAAGTGTTGGCAAAACAGAAGAGCAACTTCAGGAAGCTGGAGTTGACTATAAAGCTGGACAATTTCCAATGCGTGCTTTAGGTAGAAGTAGAGCAAGTATGGATTTAGATGGTTTTGTAAAAGTTTTGGCAGATAAAAAAACAGACGAAATTTTAGGTGTACACATGATTGGAGCTAGAGCAGCAGATATGATTGCTGAAGCCGTTGTGGCTATGGAATACAGAGCATCAGCAGAAGATGTGTCGCGAATGTCTCATGCGCACCCAACATTCACAGAAGCTATTAAAGAAGCCGCTTTAGCAGCAACTGATGATAGAGCATTGCATTTCTAAGTTTCTGCACAAGCAGGAACCTCATAATAATAAAAAGCGAACTCATTGAGTTCGCTTTTTATTATTATGAGGTTTATGTCTGAATCTAAAAAATATTATTTCTAGCTTAATCTAAATGTTGCTATTTTAAAAATTCTACTGGTTCAAAACCCTTATTCTCAATTAACAGATTCTATAGGTGTAACTTAAATTTAATCTACAATTTTGCCATCAACCATAGTAAGTTTTCTATCTGCCATATTGGCTAACTCTTTATTATGAGTTACTATGACAAAAGTTTGTCCAAACTCATCGCGAAGTTTAAAAAAGAGGTTGTGCAAGTTTTCGGCAGATTCACTATCTAAATTACCTGAAGGTTCATCGGCAAAAATAACTTTAGGATTATTAATCAATGCTCTTGCAACTGCCACACGTTGTTGCTCACCACCTGAAAGCTCATTAGGTTTATGTGTTGAACGTTTTGATAAACCCAGAAAGTCAAGCAATTCTGCAGCTCTTTTTTCGGCAACTGACTTTGTTACACCTTTAATAAAAGCTGGCAAGCACACATTTTCTAAGGCTGTAAATTCTGGTAATAATTGGTGGAATTGAAAGATAAAACCCAAGGTTTCATTCCTGAATTTAGCTAGCTCTTTTTCTGATAGTTCAATAATGGATTTATCATTGATTTTAAGTTGAGGTTGCTCCTTTAAAGAAGCATAATCCAATGTGCCTAAAATTTGTAGTAAGGTTGTTTTTCCAGCACCAGAAGCACCAACAATAGAAACAATTTCTCCCTTTTTAATATGAAGATCCACACCTTTTAGCACGTGTAAATCTCCAAAGTATTTGTGAATGTTTTTTGCTTGGATCATTTAATTTAATCTAACGTAAAAATACAGAATTGTAAGGTATTCTTTTAAGAATTTTAAAAACTTATTAAATTAAACTATAATTTATGGCAAACTGTTTTCTGTGTCCTTTTTTTGAAACATCGTTTTTAGCGAATTATAATCTAAGAAATACACCATTTTTACAGAAAAAGTATGTTGAATATCTTGGTCAAATAAATCACTTAAGCTTTCGTTAAATGAATCCCTGGATTGAGATGTAGAATTGAACAACTGATTTCTGTATAAAGCTACTAATTGACTTCCAGGCGCAAATTGCCATTCGTAACTTAAATCTAAATTCCAGATATTAAAGTTTCTGTTTGGATCCAGATCTAAATTTGTGATGGTGTGTCCAGCATCAAGAGACTGTGAGCCATCTTGCTCTAAAGTATAGAGTTCTTCTTTGTTAGTCGCTGTTGACCAATAATTTCTAAACGACAATCTTAATGTGTTAAGTGAGTTGAAATTATAAATTCCAGAAATGCTATTTTCAACAGTTTTTTGATCTCGTTCAGCAAATATAATTTCATCATTATCTAATCTGGTAACATAGCCACGACTTCCTAATTTTCTTTCGTAATTAATATCGTATTCTAAAGTGAACTTATCATTAAATCGAAATTCAGGACCAATACTTATTCTGTATTCTTTAAAATCTCTATCCTTATCAAATAAAGTAGCATAGCTAAAGTTTCCTCTTGTAGATAGGGCTTTATTGCTATTAGTAAAGAAATACACTCGTCCGCTAACCCAGTTTTTAAATGTATAGAACCTATCGTTCTCTTGGTCTCTTGGTTCAAAATAATCACGTTGTTCACCTAATGAAGTTTCAAAATTGCCACCCATCCACATAAGGTTTTTTGTTCTGGCATTAACACTTACTTCTATACTGTTTCCTGTATAATCATTATTGCTGTGCCTCCAATTAAGTTTGCTTTCTAGCCGTATGTTAAAGCTGTTTAATATTCCTCTTGGTTCAAATGTTTGATACCTGAAGTTAGCCTCAAGATTTTTAAAGTTATTCCTGGTAGCAAACCCTAAATCGTTTACATCGTATTTGTCATCTCTTATACTTCCTTCAATTCCATATTGGTAAGTGCCACTAACTTTTCGTAATTGAAAACCAGCATCAAAACCTGTAGAGTTATCTCCTACAAGGTTAAGGTGACTCAATTTTCCTTGTCCGCTAAAATTGTACTTATTGGTTTTATCTGTTAAGTCAAAAAGTAAAGCAGTAGCATTTGCGTCTCTAAAATGACCTTCTCTTAAAACACTTGTGTTAATAAAAGTAACAGAAGAATTTTGATTGAATTGCTGGTCTAAAACAATGATGTTGTAATTAGCAAAAGGCTCAGTTACACGCTCTCTATAGGTTATGGTAGAATCTATCTTTTCATCATTGTTATCCAATGTGTATTTGGTATTCTTTATAGTTGCCATGGTTTTTTCTGTAATAGCATTGAATACACCAATACCAAGGCCATTTTTATTTCTTCCAGAAACTTTTATGGCATTTAGCATTTTAACACTACTTGGGTTTTCTGTTACTTCTTCAACTTCATCAATTTCGTCAATTAATTCATCGTAAACATCACCACGTTCAACAGGCGAACTACCAACTCTTCTTGAATAGAACAAATCGCCTTTGCTGAACAGGTTAACTCCTTCTTTAAAAAATTGACGTTGCTCATCAAACCTCTGTTCAAATGGACCTAAATTTAACACCACTTTATCAAAAGCGGCTTGACTAAAATCTGGAATAAGTGTTACATCTAAGGTGAAACTTTCTGTTATTCCATATTTAACATCCATACCAAAACCAACATTGCTAACGGTTTCTTCATTTTTTTGAGATATAGAAGTAAATGATGCAAAAGGGTAAAACATTAATCGAGTAGGAGGTGATAAATTTTTAAGCCCTTTAAGCAATCCATCATAAATACCTTGTTCTCCAACAGTTCTATCTATTGGGCTCCAACTATAATCAAGTCCTTCCTTTCTGAATTTCCTATAAAATTGAATTCCCCAAACAGGGTCTTCTTGATTTGCAAAACGAAGTGCTGCATACGGAATTTTCATTTCAACAATCCAACCATCATCAACATGCTTTACTGCACTGTCCCAAACAGCATTCCAGCCTCTGTCACCTCGCGGACCACCTCCGCCACCTCTTCCATTTGAGCCTCCAATAATATCAGCTTGGGTACCAGAGCTCATCACATAGAATTTGATGTCATTTTGTGCATCATTGTTGGGATTAAATGTAACACCAAAATAATCTGCTTGACCAAAATCATCTCTTGGTGAGAACACTTTAAAAATATCTTCAGGTTTTTCGTGTAGATAAGCTGCAACATAAATGGCTTGGTCATCATAAGTCATTCTTACTTCTGTTTTTTGATGCTCTTTTGCAAGAATACCCATTTCAGGATCGTATTGAACAAAATCGGTTGCTATTTCTGTGTCTTTCCAAACTGCATCATCCAAGATACCATCAATTTTAGGGGCTTTTTCTGTTTTTGTAATGTTAAGAGACTTTTTTTCTTGAGCATTTACGGACGAAATGGCAAATATTATGAATAAATGAATAAGAAGTCTTTTCATTTCTGATGGTTGATTTGTAAATATTATTGGTTAAGACTGTATGTCTAAAATATTTTTGCCAAATCTAATATTTGTATTGCGAGGATTGTGCTAAGTAAATGTTAAAACCTAGCGATAAAAGTGCTAAAAAATAAAAAGATATTTAAACAAAATGTATAAGCTTAATAAAAAAGTTAGTTTAATTTTTTTAACTCCGTTTCTTAAAGATGCTTTTAATATTATTATAATCAATATAATACACTAATCTTAATGAAAAAATATGCTCGATAGGTTGGTCTAATAAAGTGCCTAAACTACTAAAATACCCTTCTCTTGACATATTATCAAAGTTAAAGAGAGAATTTCTGTATAAAGCTGTTAACTGACTTCCAGGCGCAAATTGCCATGAATAACGAAAGTCTAAATTCCAAGTACTAAAATTAATGTTTGGATCAAGGCCTAAATTATCAAGATTATGTCCAGTTGTGTTGTCCATTGAGCCATCTTCAAGTACAGTGTACATTTCGTAGTCATAATCAACAATAGACCAATAGTTCCTAAAGTTTAAAGATAAACCATGAAACGAATTGAAGTTATACGTCCCAGAAATACCGTTTTCAATTGTTTTTTGACGTCTTTGACCATATAGGATTTCGCCATCTTTATTATTAACAAAACCTCGACCACCACTTCCTCTTTCATAATTAAAAGAATAACTGATACTGAATTTGTCTGTAATTCTGATCCTTGGATCTAAACCAAACCAATGTACAAAGACATCACGATCTGGATCAAACATAGTTGCCATACCATTATAGCCACTAATGGAGAATTTTTTGGCTCTGTTGCTGCCTAGCCAGAAATTCAAATTTACGTTGTTTCTAAAAGTTGAAAAGCGACCTTCAGTTCTTGGCTCAAAATAGTCATATTGTTTACCAATATTCCAATTCATATTATATCCAAAATCCATTAATTTTTTGGTTTGACCATTAAGGTTAAAGCCTATATTTTTTCCAGTGTAGGTACTTGGTTTGTAAAGACGCCTATATTCAAACCAGGTATTTAACTGAATTCTATTAAACATCCCTTTTGGTTGAAATGTTCTGTAACTAAAATTAGCTTCAATGTTACTGTAATTGTTTCTGAATAAAATTCCTAAATCATTAATATCATATTTTTTATCTGCCAAGCTATGGCTAATATTATACCTATAGTTACCACTTATTTTTGCGAGCCTTAATCGTGAGCTAAAACCAGTTTGATTGCCATCGGCTAAGTTTAGGTTGCTCATTTTAATTTCACCGCTAGCATTATACCTATTGGTTTTATTTGAAATGTCAAACAAGGCTCCAGTAACGTTTGCATCTCTAAAATGCCCATTTCTAGTTACATTAGTATTTATTAGGGTTACAGATGAGTTCCCGTTAAATTGCTGGTCAACAACAAATACGTTATAATTTGATAATGGCTCTACTACTTCTTTTCTTGTTTCATTAGTATCAGTATTTTCAATGGTTGCATACGTTTTTTCAGTAATGGCATTAAAAAATCCTATTCCCAAGCTATTTTTAGTTCTTCCTGAAACTTTTACTGCGTTTAGTGTTTTTATTTGTGAAGGATAATTGAGTATTTCTTCATCATTAGCCAAATCAGGTGAGCCAATTGGACTATTTCCAATACGACGCGAATAGAACAAGTTGCCTTTATTAAATAAGTCAACACCTTCCTTAAAAAACTGACGTTGCTCTGAAAATTCTTGTTCAAAAGGCCCTAAGTTAAGCTGCACATTATCAAAAGCTGCTTGACTAAAGTCTGGAATTAAAGTAGCATCTAGGGTGAAATTTTCTGTGATGCCATACTTTACATCCATTCCAACACTAAAATCACTATCACTTTCACCATCGTAGGACCTTGTGATAGCTGAAGCAAATGGGAAAAAGGCTAATCTGGTAGGAGGTGAAATGTTTTCAATACCACGAATTTCTCCATGCATTAATCCAATTTTTTTTCCTGACGAGATGTCTATTGGATTCCAAGTGTATTGTCTGTTGTCACGCATGTGCCTGCGATGAAAATTAATGCCCCAAGTTTGCACTTCCTGATTTGAAAAACGAAGAGCAGAATAAGGGATTTTAAATTCGGCAATCCAACCGTCCTCAACAATCCTTACCGCACTGTCCCAAACGGCATTCCAGCCCCAATCTTCATTGCCATCAGAGGTTACTAGAGCATCACCTTGCGTACCAGTACTAAAAACCAAAAACTCTGTATCATTTTGTCCATCGTTATTTGGGTTGATAGAAATAAGGAAGAAATCGGCTTGACCAAAGTTGTCACGTGTAGTAAACTGCTTCATGATGTTTTCAGGTTTATCATGAATGTATGCGGCAAAGTATACTGCATTGTCGTCATAAGCAACTTGAACTACAGTTGCTTC
>JAUIGO010000027.1 GCA_030429955.1 Bacteroidia bacterium | reverse complement strand
CCAGCATGGTCTGCCTGTTGAGTGCATTCAGTGCTTTCTCCCGATTGATGGTGAGGATTAAAATCCCGTTTTTTTCTTCTACCAACAGATTATCGTATTCCATA
Source organism: Bacteroidia bacterium (assembly GCA_030429955.1). Lineage (GTDB taxonomy): Bacteria > Bacteroidota > Bacteroidia > Flavobacteriales > Flavobacteriaceae > CAJQLB01. The sequence goes on along the minus strand of JAUIGO010000027.1, from coordinate 37,463 downwards.
AGATGGTTTTTTGTGATGTACTGTCGGTAAAAATAGCAAACCTTTAAGGTTCGCGCATGATTTTTTCCTGACGGTTGATGGATTCCTCATGGATAGATTTCAGCACATTCTCCACAAAATCAGCACTCAAACCTACAGAATTCCCCTTTTTAACCGATTTTTCGAGGATCTCATTCCAACGGGTAGACTGCAGGATCGCAATGTTGTTTTTCTTTTTGTATTGGCCGATCTCCTGGGCCAGGTTCATCCTTCTTCCCAGCATATTCAGCAATTCTTCGTCGATTTCGTCGATCTCGTGTCTGAGGTGTTCTATGCTGTTTTTGAAAACGGCATCATCGGTCGTACGCTCCCGGTATTTCAACTTAGTCATCAGTTCGCCAAACTGTACCGGAGTAATTTGCTGGCTGGCATCGCTCCAGGCATGATCAGGATCCGGATGCGTTTCGGTCATGATGCCATCAAAATCAAGGTCCATGGCATTTTGAGCTACTTCCAGCAAGGTATCTCTACGCCCACAGATATGGCTGTTGTCACAGATGATCTGAAGGTCCGGATACAGGCGCTTGAGTTCGATCGGAATCTGCCATCTTGGTGTGTTGCGGTATTTGTTGTCTCCGTGTACGGAAAAACCACGGTGAATAGCTGCAATACGGGTGATTCCTGCCTTATAGATTCGCTCGATGGAACCAATCCAAAGGCTAAGGTCAGTATTGATGGGGTTTTTGATCATCACCGGAATATCCACGCCCTGCAGTGCGTCAGCAACTTCCTGAACGGAAAAAGGATTCACTGTTGTTCTGGCACCCAGCCAAAGTACGTCCACACCATACTTCAATGCTTCAAAAACATGGTCGCGCTTGGCAACTTCGGTGGTTGTTTTCAAACCTGTTTCTTCTTTCACTCTTTTCAACCAGGGCAAACCTATGACCCCTACCCCTTCAAAAGAATTGGGACGGGTACGGGGTTTCCAGATGCCGGCTCTGAAAAGATCTATGTTGCCGAGTGCCGCCAGTCCTCTGGCAGTAGTCAGCACTTGTTCTTCGGATTCGGCAGAACAAGGTCCTGCGATGACGATGTGTGACTTGGGTTCGTCCAGAATGGACTTGAATTTCATTTCCATGATACCTGTTTTGATGGTAAACAAAAAATTAAAAAGTTAACATTAACCGTCAGGACAACATACGCTTGATGGTGTTGGCTTCCTTGATCAGCTTATGAAAGGTTTCAAAATCATTTTTTATCAGCAGGCTTCTAAACCGAGACAATTGGTTGATGTGTTCGTCTAGCACATCCAGTACATTGTCGCGGTTTTGCCTGAAAATGGGGATCCACATCTCTGCAGAACTTTTGGCAAGGCGGACCGTCGAACCAAAACCGCTGCTGGCAAGTTCGAAAATCCGGGATTCATTCTTCTCCTTTTCCAATACGGTCAGCGCAAGCGCAAAAGAACTGATATGGGAAATATGAGAGACATACGCTGTATGGACATCGTGTTCTTTGGCATCCAAAAAAGCCATTTGCATGGGGATGGAGGCATACATGGACCGCACTAGTTCCAATGCCTCAGGATCGCTTTTTTCTGCCTTCATACTCATAAAATTGGTGTTCCATAGAGTTTCACCATCAAAAACACCTTGCTTTATTTCTTTACCTTGAAACGTAATGGTAGTTGCCATACGTCCATCGCTTAATTGAACCATTTCAATTGGAATTTCCATTCCCATTTGGTTTACAGTAGCTTCAAATTTAATGCCTTTAATTTTCTTCCAATTATCAAGTCCACCAGTATTTTCAAAATAATTAGCAACAATTTCTTCGGCAGTTTGTGCATTCACTTGAGCGAATGCAGTAAATGCGAACGCTACTAATAATAATTTAAAAGTCTTCATAATGTTTTTATAATGTTTTTATAATGTAAGTTTTGTTTGTGTATACGTCTTGCAAATTACGAATTTGTTACAGTTTTATTTTACTTTTTTTATGGATTAATTAATTCTATCAATTAAGTTTATCACAGTTTGTTATTATCTTTGATAAAAACAGATTCATATGAAGTTTGGAAACGTTGACAATCCAGAAAACATAGACTTTACATTACCACCTGACCATCCTGATACCAAAAAGATATTGAATAAATATAAAGGAAATTCAGAATTTAAGTTATTTGTAGGCTGTGCCAAGTGGAACAGAGCAGATTTAAAAGGGTTTTATCCTAGAGGTACAAAGGATGAATTGGAATATTACGCTACACAGTTCAATTCCATAGAGTTAAATGCAACGTTTTATAGAATTTTCCCTCCTGATACTTTTGCTAAATGGTATGGTAAAACTCCTGATGGCTTTAAGTTCTTCCCAAAACTGAATCAAGAAATCAGTCATTGGAAGCGATTGAATGATGATGTAAAACCAGTCGTTGATAACTATTTATATAGTGCCTCAAACCTTAAAGAGAAACTAGGAACTATCTTTTTACAAATGCATAATAATTTTGCTCCTAAAGACTTTGATAGAGTTGTCAATTTTGTTGAGAGTTGGCCTAAGGAAATTCCGTTAGCCATTGAGTTTAGGCATACTGATTGGTATAACGACAAAGCTGTTGCTGAAGATTTGTATCAGTTATTGGAAACAAACAACATATCGAATGTTATTGTAGATACTGCAGGACGACGTGATTTAATGCACATGCGTTTAACCAACAACAATGCCTTTATTCGTTATGTTGGCGCAAACCATCAAAGTGATTACAACCGATTGAATGATTGGGTTGAACGCCTAGCAATTTGGAAAGAACAAGGCATAGGTGAGGTAGACTTTTTTGTGCATCAAAATATTGAGAAGGCTTCACCATTATTGTCAGCTCATTTCATTAAGAATGCCAATGAAACTCTAGGAACAAACCTTATCATTCCAAAAATGGGAACTGATAATCCAGAGACTTTGTTTTAAGTTATTATTTTACACTTAAAATTCATGTATCATGTTTGAATTCTTATCTTTGAAATCAAATACATACGATTCTATTTACCATGCAAAAACAACTCATTGAATGCGTACCAAATATTAGTGAAGGACGCGATTTAGATAAAATACATACCATTGCCAATTGTGTTGAAACGGTTGAAGGTGTTAAGCTTTTAGATGTTGATCCTGGAGCAGCGACCAACCGAACTGTCATTACCTTTGTTGGCGAACCAGAACAAGTTATAGAAGCTGCTTTTATTTTGATAAAAAAAGCTTCAGAACTCATTGATATGAGCAAGCATCATGGTGAGCATCCTCGTTTTGGAGCTACAGATGTTTGTCCTTTAGTGCCTATTTCAGGGATTACTTTAGAAGAAACCGCAACTTATGCTCATAAGTTAGGAAAACGTGTAGGAGAGGAGCTTGATATTCCTGTGTATTTGTATGAAAAGGCTGCACAAGAACCAAAGCGTGTAAACTTAGCCAATTGTAGATCTGGAGAGTATGAAGGGCTGCCTAAAAAACTATCTGACCCAAATTGGAAACCCGATTTTGGCCCTGCTGAGTTTAATAAAAAAGTAGCCTCAACTGGAGCGACTGCAATCTCTGCAAGAGATTTCTTAGTGGCTTATAACGTGAATTTAAACACTACATCCACACGTCGTGCCAATGCCATAGCTTTTGATATTAGAGAAGCAGGCCGTGTAAAACGCGAAGGCGATCCCATTACTGGAAAAAAAGTGTTGGATGAGAATGGAGAACCAGTTCGTATTCCTGGAAAGCTAAAAGCTGTAAAAGGCATTGGTTGGTTTATTGAAGAATATGGTATTGCACAAATCTCTTACAATCTTACCAACATTAGTATTACCTCAATGCATGTAGCTTTTGATGAAACCTGTAAAGCAGCTGATGAGCGTGGTTTGCGTGTTACTGGTTCAGAGCTTATCGGATTGATTCCTTTAAAAGCTATGTTAGACGCTGCCGATTATTTTTTAAAGAAACAAGAACGATCCTTAGGAATTTCGGAAGCTGAGAAAATAAAGATTGCTGTGAAATCTTTAGGATTGGATGATTTAAAACCTTTTAATCCGAATGAAAAAATTATTGAATACGTTTTAAAAGATAAAGGGGTTAAACAACTTATCGATTTAACTTTAACCGATTTTGCTGATGAAACTGCTGGAGAATCGATGGCTCCAGGTGGTGGTTCTATTTCGGCTTATGTAGGAACTTTAGGAGTGTCGCTTGGTACTATGGTTGCAAATTTATCTGCTCATAAACCAGGTTGGGACAACCGTTGGGAAGCGTTTTCTGTTTGGGCAGAAAAAGGTCAAGCTTATAAAAATAAATTATTGGCTTTGGTAGATGAAGACACCAATGCCTTTAACAAAATTATTGAAGGCTTTAGAATGCCAAAAGGTACAGAGGAAGAAAAGAAAGCAAGAGCTGAAGCGATTGAGTCGGCTACCATTTATGCCACTGAAGTGCCTTTGCTTGTTATGGAAACGGCTTGTGATTCTATGGAAGTGATGATGGCAATGGCAAAAGGTGGTTTGCAAAATTCATTATCAGATGCAGGCGTAGGAGCTTTATGTGCTAGAACAGCAGTTTATGGTGCTTATTTTAATGTACGTATTAATGCAAAAGATATTAAGAATAGAGCAACTGCTGAGGCTTTATTAGCAAAAGCAAAATCTATATTTGATAAGGCAATAGCTACAGAAAATGAAATGATAGCCTATATAAACGAAAAGATATAATGAGATTTCATACACGCAATTGGGTAAAACCTCAAGATTTAAATCCGAATGGCACTTTATTTGGTGGTCGTTTATTAGAATGGATTGACGAAGAGTCAGCCTTGTATACAGTGATTCAACTTGAAAATCCGAGAATTGTAACAAAGTATATTTCAGAAATTAACTTTATGAGTTCAGCCAAACAAGGCGATATTATAGAGTTGGGTATTGAAGTTACAAAATTTGGAAAAACTTCCATAACACTTAAATGTGAAGCCAGAAACAAAATGACGCGTGAAACCATATTAACGGTCGAAAATATTATCATGGTCAACCTAGATGAACATGGAAATCCAACACCTCATGGCAAAACAAAAGTGGAGTTTGTAAAAGATAGATTGAAGTAATTTACTCTGAATCTATAACACCTGCATTCAACTCATAAACCTCCAAATCAAAATAGGTAATTGCAGATAGTGCATGGTCAAAAATATCAGACATGATATATTCGTAGTTTTCCCAACGTTTATCACTACTAAAGCAGTAAATTTCTAAAGGTAATCCTTGAGGTGTTGGTGCTAACTGTCTCACCATTATAAACATGTCTTTATTGATGGCTGAATGATTTTCAATATAAGACTGTAAATACTTTCTAAACACACCTAAATTGGTTAGGTTTCTTCCATTTATAAGAACGGACTTATCAATATTATTCTGACTGTTATAATTGTCTATATCCTTTTGTCTTGTATTTAAATAATCGGTAATCAGCTGAATGCCTTTTAATTTTTCAATTTTATCAGGCGTTAAATAATGAATGCTTTTTGCTTTTAATAGTATGGAACGTTTTATACGTCGTCCTCCAGACGCTTGCATACCACGCCAATTCTTAAAAGAATCTGAAATCAGCGCATAAGTAGGTATGTTAGTAATGGTCATGTCAAAATTCTGAATCTGAATGGTAGACAAATTAATCTCTATAACATCTCCATCTGCGCCATACTTTTCCATTGTAATCCAATCTCCAATTCTTACAGTATCGTTTATGGCAACTTGTATACTAGCAACAAAGCCCAAAATGGTATCCTTAAAAATCAATAGCAAAATAGCAGAAGCAGCACCAAGTGTTGTAAAGAATTTTAAGAAAGAAAGGTTTATAACTACAGCAAAACAGGATGCAATGGCAATAATCCAAACAAAAAGCATCACGACTTGGATATAGCTATCAATAGGTTTGTCTTTTAGTCTTGGTAAGGTTTTAAAATACGATTCAAATGTTTTAAGAATACTTCTAATAATCCAAACAGTTAAGATAATGGCATAGACTTTAAGTGCCATGATGATATATTTTTCAAACTGAGGAAAATCATAAAATACCACCGGAAATAATTCGATAGTTAAAAACAAAGGCACCAAGTGTGCTATATTTCTAGGAGCTTTATGACTAATTAATAGGTTGTCAAAATTTGTTTTGGACTTCTTTGCCAATTTAATGAACCCAACGCGTAAAAATTTACGAGTAATAGAATCTGTAATGAAAATAATAATAGCAAGTATTACTAGCAAACATAACATATTAAGGTACTTAGCTGCATTTACTGAGATATCAGCGGCAATAAATAAGTCGTAAAAAAAACATTGTAGTTCTTTCATTAATTATCGATATTTTTTAAGTATTTATGGTCTAAGTAAAATGTACCAAAAGGTATGATTGAAGCTAGTAAAACCTTTTTGAAATTATCTTTAAACCATGTGTTTTCTTGCTTGATCATGAATGCCAAAATAATGTATAACATGAACAGTATGCCATGAGGCATACCGAGCATTTTTACATATTGAGGATCATCTGCAAGATACTTAATTGGTGTTGCAATAAAAAGTAATAAAATATATGAAAGACCTTCTAAAAAGGCAACAAATCTAAAAATATTAAAAAGTGATAACATAAAACCTAACTTACTTTGAAGTTGCAAAAGTAAGTTAGGTTTGTGTATAATATTAGTTTTTAACTATTTTTTTTGTAGAAATTATAGAATTGTTTTGATCTGAAATTTTAGCAAAATAAAGACCTGATGATAATTGAGTCGTATTTATGGTTGCTGTATTTGAATTCACATTTTTTTCTAAAATCAGTTTCCCTTCTAAACTATAAAGTTTAAGGTTAAAAGCTTCATTATTTCGTGTTTTTACGGTAAACTCATTACCAAAAGGAACTGGGTAGAGTAGTGGTTCATTGTTAGTTGTCACAATATCATTGTTAGATAGGGTTCCATTAAAATAATCTAAAGCAAGATTAAATGTTTCAATTCCTATTTTATGACCAATAACTCTTCCGCGAATATCATCGGTAGGAGGGTGGATACCACCCCAAATTCTTGATAAACTACATTGATCTGAAGCATCAGTATATGTTGCCCATTGTAGTTCGATATTTTGAGTAGGTCCTTCTTCAAACACTAAATATTCGTTCTTTGCAGCATGAAATTCGCCCATTCCTCCTGGAAAAAAAGCATCTCCAGTTAAAAGTGTCATTACTTCAGCAGCAGCTCTTGAGAATGTTGAGTGACCAGATAAATATCCTGCAAATGGAGGTGTTACAAAGGTACCACGTTGGTATGGCCACCAGTGTGTCCCTAAAATCCAATCAACACCAGCAACATCTGTTTCTGGGTCTGAGATAAAATCAGGACCTTTCCAAGCAAATATTTTTATTTTTCCAACATTTTCATCGCCTGAGCCAGCTAATGGATCTCCTGTTTTTATAATTTCAATATAACCTGGAACTAATGGCAATCCATGCGGATCATAACTTGCAATGCCTTCAGGTGTTGTATTGTCTGTACTTTGGCCTTTTGTTGCCATATAACGTATAGCTGAGATAGGACGTACATAGTCGTAATACCCTTTAATTCCCCAAATGTCAACCGCAACATCATGCATGGCACCACCTAAGGTTAAATAACATTTAACATCCCATTCTAAATCAGACAACACATTACCTTGTCCTCCGAGTTTTTTAACTGTATCAGGGTGATCACTTACATAATTAAGCAAAGTAAACCAATGTCCTGGAGGGGTTTCAGAATCTGGACCATCAGCCCAAAACTCAGCAAGCACACGTGCATAATCTGAGCGTTTTACCATTTGCGGTGCATATGGTGCATTTGTTTTTGGATTTAAAGGACGACCTGTTCCGATGTCACCACCATTGGTGAAATCATAAAATGCTTTATATTCTTCTAAAGTCTCAGGATAACTGGACATATCAACATTTCCTAAAGCTCCTGGAGAAATATCTATCATGGTATTATCATTTGGGTCTAATTGAGCCGACCATGAGGCTACCAAAGCAAAATTCCATTTATAGGCATCATCAAAACCATCTTCATTGTTTGAATTCTGAATATAAACTGGTGGTCCTGGATCATTGTAAACATAGCAATTAAACCCATTGTTTAATATTTGTAAGTCATCAGGCAATAAACAAAATGGTTTTACCTCTCCCCATTCAGGACTTAAAAAAGCAGGTGTTGATTGTGGGAAAGGATTACCAGATTGATCTACAAAATAATCAAATGCTAAAGGTTGCCAACGGTTTGGGTTAATATCTCCATTGTCTTCATATAAATCCAATATAATAGGATCATTCACAGGAGTATAATACTGGTTGGCATACCCATTTTGCTCATTTGAGCCATCTTGATTACCAAAGGCAATCATTTGTTCTGCTAAATAATTTCCTAAGGCTGCATAAGATCCGCCGCTATAATCTGTAGAAATGAAATTGCGATCATAACCATAGCTAGCAAACTGTATTTTAAATGCATTGATTGTAACAAAGGCATTTGGTGAATTTGCAAAACGATGACTTAATAACCTGAACATGGCATAGCTCATCATTTCATGCCTAGCAGCTTCCACATCAGATGGATTGGCAATTCCATTAAAATTACAATTGTATCCTTGAAAATTTTTACCTAAAAAAACGGTTTCTGCTTGGTTGTCAAAAACAGCCCAAGAATCGTACATTACTAAAGAGGTATGAAATAAATTTCTTGCATGAACTGTAGGTCTAGCAAAATCCTTTCGAATGGCATTTAATAGTTGCTCATTCCAATCACGAGCAACTGAATGTTGCGCGCTAACGTTTAAAAATGAAAAGCCTATAATGGCTAGTAGAAGTGTAATTTTTTTCATTTATAATAAATTTGGTTGGTGTAAACATAAACTTCATTCAAATTTAGTACAAATAATTAAGACGAAATAGATGTTTTATCCAATAAAATGCACAATTATCGATAAAATGCACTTATAAATGAATGGGAGAGAGGTAAATAAACAAAAATAGGCTACTTGAGGGAGTAGCCTATTTGTTAACATTCAAATGTTGTTAAATGTAGAAAGATTAACTAATCATTCATTGAAACTTCTTTTTCATTGCCCATAAGTGCAAAGAATTTATTGATGTTTGGTAAAATAACGATACGTGTTCTTCTGTTTTTTGCACGATCTTCTTTAGTATCGTTGCCAGCAACAGGATTGTAACTACTTCTACCAGCTGCAATTAGTTTTTCAGGTGCAACATTATACTTATCTTGTAATTTTCTAACTACTGAAGTGGCACGTAACACACTTAAATCCCAATTATCCTTAATTTTTTCAGTATTGATTGAACGTGCATCTGTATGACCTTCAACCATCACTTCCAAACTTGGTTCAGAGTTTATAACATCTGCTAATTTTTGCAAAATGTTATTGGCCTTATTGCTAATGACGTAACTTCCTGTGTTAAATAACATTTTGTCAGAAATTGAAATCATCACAACGGTTTCGTCAATATCAATGGCAATATCTTCATCTTCGTTTAAAGTACTATTGTCTAATGATTTTTGTAAATTATAGGATACAGCTAAATTCATTGAATCCTTAAGCGTAGAGGCTTGAGCCAATTTATATTGATCTACATTTTTTAAGGTTTCACGCATGGCCTTTTTAGTGTTGTTTGATATGACAGCAGCATCACCAACAGCTTCAAACTTAATATCGTTTTCTAGTTTTAATCCAACGTTTTCATCAGATAGTGAAGATATTTTTGTGTTATACTCATCAACACGTTGCTGAATTTTAGTAAATTTTGCTTCAAGATCTTCTTTGGCTACTTGCGTTTTTTGTAGTTCGCTTCTTATTTGTCCGTTTTCGGTTTCAAGGGCGACATACTTTTTTTTAGATACACATGATACGATGGTTGCAGATGCGATTAATACTAATACTAGTTTTTTCATGAATTAAGTTTTATAGTTTGTTTTAATTACGATGAAAAACACGTTTTGGATGACGAAATGTAATATTTATGTTAACATTTAACATTTGCTTAAGGAAATGATTTCAAATTAGCTCAATTACATTGGTTTTATGAGAATTTTAAGGCGCTTACATTTATAGTTTTATTATCTTGTTTGGATGAAGTATTTTAAGAATGGTTTACTGTTTATCATGCTAATGCCAATGGTGGCGTTTTCTCAATATACCGAAAACGACTGGGAGGAAAGGGATACCTGGATGAAGGTCTCTGATATTTTTGAGATAGCCAATATACAATATGGCAGTTATGTGGCTGATATTGGTTGCCACGAAGGCTATTTAAGCATTCATTTAGCGCATCAGGTAGGTAAAGGCGGACGCGTATATGCTGTAGATGTCAGAACTGACAGGCTAGACGTATTAAAGGACAATTTAGAAGATAGAGCGCTTTATAATGTAGAGGTCATACTAGGAGATTATGATAACCCTAAATTGCCAGAAAACAAACTAGATGTTGTGGTTATTATGGATACCTATCATGAAATGACCGATTATATGGCCATTTTAAACCATGCCAAGAATGCCTTAAAACCTGGAGGTCGTATTGTGATTATAGAAAAACTCAAATCTAGAATTAAAGGCAAAACTAGAGACGAACAAACCAATGCACATAGTTTGGGTATGCGTTACGTGAAACAAGAACTTAAAGACGTTGGGTTTAAGCTTCAATATGAAAATGATGATATGGGCAATTGGGAAAATGATCCTGATAAAGTAATCTGGATGCTGGTTGCAACCAAAACAAAGTAGTGGACTATTGTTTTAAAAGACACCAACACAACGAAAGAAGAGAACAGTTCTAAATATTCTATTTTACATAATATAAATTATAGTACAAATGTATGATATGAGTAAAATGGCGAATACTGCGTATTTAGCATAATTGTAGATATAGTGACACGCTAGTGTTCTATATCGTCAACAATTATGTTACAGCCATTTTACGATCTGGTGTTTATTTGCAATTGTAAACTATTCTAATGCTTTGCCAGCGCATTTAAAATGCTAGTTGAAATTTTAGCGTATTTGCGTATTGGTACGTTCTATTTTGTTTTACGCGATTCTCAGAGACTTGATATAAGAGCATAAATTTTAAGAAAATAAAATTCCAAGCACTTATTATAATCTCGTTACTATTTAATCTTTTTTTAATTGCAACTTATAATATTATGTAAAATAGAATTTAAAGCACATAATTCCTTTATAATAGTTATCTTTAAATTAGAAATATTATTTTATAAAATGGCACCTAAATTGAAAAAAATGGATACTTGGACAATTATCTTTCTAATTATGATTTTCATAGGTTCTGCTGGAGGTGTTTTATTTTCAGTAAAACAACTGTTTAAGGCAGAAAGCAACAAAACGGAAATAATAAATACATTAAAATCAGAAAATAAACTACTGAAAAATAATTTGGCAGAATTGAAATCTGACTACGATACTTTGCAAAATGATTTAGAAAAAAGAGATAAAATTGTAAATGAACAACAGAACAAAATACAAATTCAAAATGATGAAATGAAGATTTTGAATAATAAGATTAATGAAAAATCAGAGTTTATTCAAAAAACGTTGTTTGGTGATGGTTATGCATACATTGAGTTATCAGATTTGGCACAGAAAGGTGCAGCTGTTAATATTCTTTTTGCAATACAAAATAATTTTGAATTTCCAATTTATAATTTTACTGCAAGTATACATGATTTCGATATCATTTACGACTCAATTACAGAATTGAATTCTGAAAAAACTTTATCATTTAGTAATCTAGCAAAAGCAAGATTATTAGAGATTAAATTACCAGAGATAAATCCGGAGTTTAAAGAAACTTTAGGTAATAAGCCAGTTGACTATAACAAAACAAAAAGATATTATATTAAACTAAATCAACGAAATGGTAATTATTGGGAACGAATACTCTTCAAAATAATTGATAAAAAATTATACTTTGGAATTCAAGTTTTAGAAGGCAATAAAATTATTCATGAGCATTACAACATACCACCGGAAAATAAGAAAGAACTTTTGACTGAATTAAATAAAATTACACTTTCAAAAATTGTCCTCTCCGATTAAATAATACTCATTCTTTTTTTCTTAAAAAAAAATTAACAAAAAAATCAAGACTGCATAAAACTTTGGAAACAATTAACGGTTCTTTACGCTATATTTTAGGAAACATTGTAATTAACCATGACTTTTAAAACGCAGAAACACCAAATAAAACAGTTACTAAACCCCTAAAATATGGTCGCTCCTCTCACCTATTGTTTAAGCCAAAGTTTTATGAGGTCAATTTAATATCTATTAAAATCTTTTATTTCTTTTTAAATCTAAAGTTATCTTCTTTTTTCCTATAAATACTCGCTGAACAACAACATCTAAACCTTGACCGAGTACCATGTTTTCAGTATAATTAGCGTACTCATGTCCAGCTCGATTTAGACAATGTGATGGTATAACGCCTACCATATCGTTTTTCAGTTTAACACGAACATAAGCATTGGTTATTTCAATTATTTTACCATTAAGCTCTGTTCCTTTAGGAAGTGCTTTATGAATACTTTCCCATGGATCTTTTTCTAACAATTTAACACTAGCATTAATAGTTCGCTCATTTTTATCACTAAAAATTATTTTTGCTTTCATTTTAGTACCAATCAAATGAATAAAATCGCTCATTGGTCTATTATTAAACCAATACACTTGATTAAATGGCAATTTTACCTCTAAACATCCTTTATATGCACATATCAAAACATTTCCCTTAATTGTCTGTGGGATAATTTCAACTATATCACCAACCTTAGGAACATCTTCTTTATCCCATGGGTTATTTTCGGGATTGTTGAGTGTTAGAAATATTGTACAAGTAACATAATCTATCTCTTTAACATAAAACTCATATTCTTTAGCTTGTTCAAGCTTACTTTGGCAATTTCCAAAAGTAAACCAATCTAAATCTTCTTTTTTAATATAAGATCTCATTCCCTTAATAATGACTTGAGCTTCGTTATCAGAAACTAATTGAACAAGACCTGAAACCTTATCTCCAATCTTAATATCGTTTACTTTAACTTTCTCTTTAAATGATTCATCTGAAAAAACAAGATTTTTGGACAAGACTGCTATTTTATATTCTTTTTTGATTTTTTTACCTGTTATTGCAAAGTCTTTTGTTTCAATTATTTTTTCAATATTTATTCTTTCATGACTATCAAGGTTTTTTATTAATGTATCAAAGAACTTGTATGCAGGAGAATAGGCAATAACATAAATTGAGTTACTTCCACTTTCTAGCTCTATTCTCAGTCTTTTTAAATAAGGTCTTATTCCACTTTGGTCAGCTCTTCTTGCAATTGCTAATAACATTATACTAACACTAAAGGGATGATTTGTAAAGCGTAATTCGTTTTCTGAACCTATTTCTCTATTAGCTATCTTCAATAAATAATCAATGAAAATTTTTACTTTATTGGAATAATCTGTAATATCACTTTTGGCAAAGGTTTCTTCTCCAATCATTTCTAATTCATTCAATAAGATTGGAATAAAGAATCCATGATTGTCCAAATCTACAAGCCTTTCGATTTTTTCACCAATAGTTTCATCTTCATTGGTTTCGGGTTTAAGAAAAAACTTTGTGTAAATGAATTGACCATGTCTACCCAACTTTTCAGACAATGACTTAAGCAATGTAAGGTCTATAGATTTTTCCGTAGAATAATCAATGTTTCCTCTTATCAAAGGACAAATAATACTTGGTATGGCAGCTTGTGTAGCATTTAGTATATTTTTTGTTTGATCATCATCTTGCTTTAATCTTAAGATTAATTTTCCGTTCTTCTTAAATACAGAATCATTTGAACTTGTTATCCAATCAACCTTTATTTTATGTTTTTCTTTTGACAATGTATATGGAAATATATTTTTTCCTAAGAATTGATTAACATTTGAAGCTACTTCAGCACTAATATAACTTTTCGAAAACCATTTTTTTAACCTAAAAAAAGGTTTTAAAATTAGTGCTTTTAATTTTTCTGCTCTGTCAGGATCTTGAACTAATAATATTATTACAAAACCCAAAATTGCTGGTGCTAATCCGAATTTTAATATTGCTTTAATGATTTCCTCCATAAGTTTTAAATACTTTCATTATTCTTAGAAGTAGCATGAGCTAAACAATCTGGGTTATTACATATAACATTTAAAGAATTGTCTTCAACGACAAAACCAGATAAATTTTCAATATCAATTATTTCATTGCAGTTAAAACAATTTAATTTTTTCTTTATTAAATCATCATAAAGACCATAATCAGATAATATCTTCTCAAGATCTTTATCATGAATAGCAGGTATATTAACTTTTTTTATTTTCATCATATAATATAATTAATAGAACAATGAGACAAACTAACTTCACTAAAATTAACTTTATTCTAAATTGTTGCAGAAGTACTTAAGGGAGACTTAAAAGTAATAAATTTTAACAAATATTTGATTGTGTTTTTAGTTAGTTTTTAACAAGTTATTTACAACTCATTCCACACACATTCCACTACTCACCTAGTCATTTCGTGTAAAGAGTGTTTCATTAGCTGTAGTAAAAAAACTCTTGGAGTAAAATTCTTTCAATAAAATGTAGTGAGTACTTTCGCTTTTAACCAAAGCTCAAGTTACATAACGCAGAACATTATAGTGCATATAAATAATATGAGTAAAATGGCGAATACTGCGTATTTAGCATAATTGTAGATATAGTGACACGTGAGTGTTCTATATCTACAACAATTTTGTTAAATCCATTTTACGACCTAATCTCAAAAATTCGATTTCATTAAAAGTGCGGAAGAAACTTTTGATACAAATAGTTATTAGTCTTTATTGCTTAATTATCTAAACCTCTTTTCGCAATATTTCTAAAGGCGAGCTATTTAATACACCTCTAATATTACTTAAGCCTATACCTAAGACCAAAACTGAAATTGCAGGTAGAAACACAACAAACGGAATTATGGAAGGCACAAAAGCTTCCTTAAATACAAAAAGGGCCAATAGCAAGGCACTCACTAATGCCAATACAATCCCTACTAAACTCCCAACCACACCAAGTAATAGATACTCTAAAGCCGTAATTCTTAAAATTTGTTTGTTTTTTGCGCCTAAAGTTCTGAGTAGAACACTTTCTTTTATACGCTGATGTTTACTTGTACGCACTGAGCCAATCAATACTATAATGCCAGTAATGATACTAAAGAATGCCATAAAGTTGATGATCCAAGACACCTTGCCTAAAATATCTTCTACAATGGTAAACACTTGTCTTAAATCAATAATGGTAACGTTTGGAAAATCAGTAACCACAGCGCGTTGCAGTTGTGCCGAACTTGCTTCAGTAGGTGCATTTGTGGATAACACTGTAAACTGTGGAGCGTTTTCCAACACCCCTTTAGGGAATAGAATATTAAAATTAAGTTGTAATTGTCCCCAATCAACCATACGAATACTCCCTACTACGGTTTCCATAAGGACACCTTGTACATTAAACACGATTTTATCACCAACCGTAACTTTTGCAGATTCTGCAACATTCTCTGAAATTGAAATTGGAATGACATCACCTGGATTGACCTCTGGAGTCCATTCGCCTTCTAGTAGTTCTTCGGAGGCTATTAAATGATCGCGATAGGTTGTTCTAAATTCATGATTATATACCCAACGTCTAATTCTAAGCGTGCTATCCTGCTCTGCTTCCAATGCTTCTATACCATTCCTACTATGAATACGCATGGTCACCAATGGAATATGATCTATGATTTCCATTTGATTGGCTGCAATGGTTTTTTCAATAGCCTCGGTTTGTTTGGGTTGTACATCTAACATGATTATATTTGCTGTACCAGACCTGTCTCCTATAGCCGTCTTAGACAACAAAATATCTTTTGTAAAATATAGAGTGCTGATTAAAAATGTACCCAAACCAATAGCAACGATAAGCACTACCGTTTGGTTATTAGGTCTGAAGAGGTTTAATAAACTTTGACGTGTTGTAT
Organism: Bacteroidia bacterium; assembly: GCA_030429955.1. Classification (GTDB taxonomy): domain Bacteria; phylum Bacteroidota; class Bacteroidia; order Flavobacteriales; family Flavobacteriaceae; genus CAJQLB01. The sequence continues at coordinate 21,344 of JAUIGO010000027.1, read as the reverse complement.
AGCCCCAAGTTTTAGGAAACCAAGCCTTTATCATTTTCATGGACAAGGTTGCAATTCCTGCTAAAATAGCAAAGGTGATCAGCATGCCCACTACAAATGCCATAGCGTAGAGTACATTGTCGAGCAACCAGTACGAAAACAGAAAAAGAAAGCCAATGATGAGCGCAAACACAATGCCTTTGGCTTGTGTAGGTGTTTTTTGAGTACTGGTATCACTGATGCGTAAGGCCTGTAATGGCGATACATACCAGGTATTGAGTAAGGATAATAAGGCAAAGAGCACAGCAATTAAAAACCCTAGTATAATACCAAAAATTAGTGGTTGAACCGTTATGGTAATGTCTACATCAAAAGGTAAAAATTCTTTAAGGATATAAGGGAAGGATTCCTGTATGCCCATACCAATGGCACCACCTACAACACCTCCCAAGATTCCGATACCAGCAATTTGAATGAGATAAATTAAGAAACTTTGTTGTCGCGAGGCTCCTAAACATTTTAGAACTGCAATATGTCTTAATTTCTCTCTAATGTAAATATGTACAGAGCTGGCAATGCCTACACAACCTAGAAGTAAGGCAATAAAAGCCACCAAATTGAGAAACTTGCCCATGTTTTCATAGCGTCTCCCTAAACGTCTGCTTGTGCTGGTATGCGTATCTAAATCGGCATGCTCTGCATCGAGCATCGGTTCTAATGTGTTTTCAAGTTGTATCAGATCGGTTTCTGCAGTCGCTTTATAAAAGTATTGGTATTCTTTTCGACTCCCGAATTGCAATAAATTGGTCTGACCAACCAAATGCCTTGGAATCACAGCTGGTGGCGCCACAGAAGAGGTTACTGCCGAATTTCCTGGCATACTGCTTAAGGACCCAATTATAGGTAAGGTCAACTCTCCTACTTTTATGGAATCTCCTGTTTTAATATCATACTGCAATAACAAGGTTGCATCTACTAAAGCACCACCTTTCTGTTGATAGGTAGTTGCAGCCTCTTCGGGTTGTGTTGCCATTTTTCCATAAATGGGAAAAGGGCCTTCAATGGCTCGAACACGCGCTAATTTGGTCCCTCCATTTTTAGGAAAGACCACCATAGAAACAAAATTGACTTCTGATGCAACAGGGTTTAGCGAATCGATAATGGCTTGTGCACGCTCATTAGGCGTTTCGTTAATATCAATGAGATAATCGGCACCCATTAATGATTTGGACTGGTTTTTAATATTGTCTTGAAGATTATCACGAAACAACTGAATGGAAACCACAGCCGCAATTCCCAAAACGATAGATGCTGTAAACAATAGTAAACGCATCCGACTTGCTTTAGCGTCGCGCCATGCCATTTTAAATAACCATGGCAAATCTAATTTAGATGAGAGCTTGTCTGTTTTCAATGTGTAGCAGTAGGTTGATTCGTAATTATTTTACCACCTTTTAGTCGTAAAATCTGTTGCGTACGATTGGCTAAATCTAAATCGTGTGTTACAATCACTAAAGTGGTATTTGAGGCTTTGTTTAAATCAAACAATAATTTAATTACCTTTTCTCCGGTTTCATCATCTAGGTTTCCTGTAGGCTCATCAGCAAATAAAATGGAAGGCGAATTACTAAAGGCTCTAGCCAAAGCCACACGTTGTTGCTCTCCACCTGAAAGTTGGGATGGATAATGGTGAAAACGATCGGCTAAACCAACCTCATTTAAAAGTTCCATACCACGTTTTGCAGCCTGTTTTACGCCTTGTAATTCTAAGGGTACACTTACGTTTTCTAAGGCTGTAAGCGTTGGTAGCAATTGGAAATTCTGAAAAATAAAGCCCACTTCCCTATTGCGTAATTGGGCACGCTCATCTTCGTTTAAGGTATTAAAATCATAACCACACAATTCTACGCTTCCAGCATTTGGTGTGTCTAGTCCAGCACATAATCCTAATAAAGTGGTTTTACCACTACCTGACGGACCTACTATAGAAAAGGTTTGTCCCTTTTCAACATCAAAGGAAATGTTTTGTAAAACGGTTAATTGTCTAGATCCGCTTGTATAGGTTTTCTCTAGACCATTTATCTTTAATATCTTTGACATAAATATTATAAATTTTGTACGACTTATGAATGACGCTCAAAATACTGAAATGAATTTAAATACCAATACTTTCAATGCACAGAAACTCTTAAAGTTTTGTTATTTAATCTTGATAAGTGTGTTCTTGTTTTCTTGTGGTGATAAGTCTAGTAAGCAAAATAGTGAAACTGATGAAAACGTCAGTGTTGAAGCTGATGACACTGTGAAGTCCATAACTAAGAAAACCATTCTCTTTTTTGGTGATAGTATAACGGCAGGTTATGGATTGGATACAACGGATGACGCTTTCCCAGCCTTAATACAAGAAAAAATAGATGCGTTACAATTGAATTATACCGTTATAAATTCGGGTGTTAGTGGAGAAACCTCATCTGGTGGTAGAAATAGAATGGATTGGATCTTAAATCAGGATATTGACGTGTTTGTTTTAGAACTTGGTGCAAATGACGGTTTAAGAGGTGTCCCTTTATCAGAAACACGTAACAATTTGCAAGCCATTATAGATGCTGTGAAGCAAAAAAAACAAAGCACAGACATCATTTTAGCAGGTATGGAACTACCACCCAATATGGGGCAAGCCTACACCTCAGAATTTAGAACTGTATTTGCTGATTTGGCAGAAAAAAATGAGGTGGTTTTTATTCCATTTATTTTGAAAGACGTTGGAGGTATTAAAGCACTTAATCAGAATGATGGCATTCACCCAACTGCTGAAGGGCATGAAATTATTGCGAATACCGTTTGGGATTATTTGAAACCGTTATTATGAGTTCATTTAATGTTCACAGCTAATGGACTTTAGGTTTAATTTCTGTCCTATTCCTAAGATTGCAATTAAAATTACAACTACAACCGAATAAGGTTTGATAAATAATTAAAAAGCTTCGTTTCATTTTTATGTGCTTTTATAATTGTTTTTGTTCTCCATTTGCTAATACTTGAAAGTATTGCCCTTCTGTTATTAATAGGCCTTCAGATTTTTTAAAAGGCCAATGTTTGCTATAATCTTTTGGATGTTTCACATCGATAGCAAATACTTTTCCGTTATATAATTTGGTGACATTCCATTGCAGTGTATGACCAACAACAATAGCTTTAGCGTTAAATTGGTTAATTCCTTTTTCAACATCTTCTTGCGATAAATCATCTTTAAAATACCCTCTGTACCAACTGATTCCTTTTCTACTAGAGGTAATTAATTGCTCTACGGTTGTTTCTGGTTTAGGAAAAAAAGCATTACGATAGTTGGCTCTGTTAATTTGATTAACCTGGTCTATAGTAATATCATAATTAGCAACATCGGGATGTATGCCTCCATGAGCAAAAAGATGGCCATTAATTAGTTCTAAAGTGTTTTTAGATGTCATCCATTTCCCAATAAATGAATTTTCATCGTATAGGTTGTGATGCTGTTTACCAAGAATGGATGCTACGCCGTTATATTTATAGGAAGCCGATTCAAATTTTCCTTGTAAATTGTAGAGTTCATGATTTCCTATAATAAAATGAACATGTCCTCCCTGCTTTTTTGCGTCTTGCTCTAATTTATAAATAAACCAAAGCACTTGAGTAGTTGAAAAACCTCTATCCATAAAGTCACCAAGCAGCACAAGGTGTCCTTTTCCAAATATCCAGTTTAGATTGGTATCAATGACCTTGCTATTAATAAGAAAATCACGAAAGGCTTTATAACCGCTTTCAATATCTGAAACAGCAAGAATAGGTTCATTGTCAGCATAGGTGGCATTAGGGATTTCAAAATTAGAGTTTAGAGTAAAGTTAAAATTTGAGTCGTCTAAGGGAAAATAGCAATTAACAGGAACTGTTTCATTTATAGCATATTCTTTTTGATCGAGATAAAACCCATCTGTTTTACTCCCTTTAATGTAATTTACATTTAAAGTGCTGTCTGTTTCATAAAACACATAAGGACCTTCGTTTTCTAAATTTATATTTAAAGGATTGGTTCCATATTCAAAACTTCCATTTAATGAAATTAAAGTAATAACTCCAATTATTAATAGAACAATTATGGTTCCGAAAATATGCTTTAAATAGCGTAAAATTCTTTTTTTCATTTTGATTAATTTTATGATGATGTTCGTTTTTTGATTGGAGCGAAAGTATTTACAAACCCACTATCACTAAAACAATTGTGATAGACACTAGCGTATGAGTGATATAAAACATTTCATGGTGTATAAAAGAACTTTATCACACCCAAAAGGCTTTATGAATTAAAAAGAATGACGTTTGTCACTATTACTTACTTATAACATAGATTCTCCTAACTTTGCAGTATGACATATTGGATACAAAAAAACAAAAACTCCCTTATTATAATTGGTGTGGTATCTATACTAATCCCACTGTTATATGTAAGCTATAAAGTCTTTACTGCAGAAGGAAATTCTGCATCAATTTCATTAGAGTTTAATCCGATTTTAGGATATGCCCTGATTGCCTATTACATTTTACTGATTGGGTTGATAATAGGATATTTTATACATTGGTTGATAAGTAACATCAAACTAATTATCAATCTAAAAAAGGAAAAAGCGAAAACAGAATTAATGCATTTGCAAAGTCAAGTAAATCCGCATTTCTTTTTTAATATGCTTAATAATTTATATGGCTTGGTAGGAACAGATCCTAAAAAAGCACAAGCACTCATACTAAAGCTATCAAATATGATGCGTTATAGTATTTATGAAGGTGAGAATGAATTTGTTACTCTTAATGAAGAAGCCGATTATTTAATAAACTATATAGAATTGCATAAAATTCGCTATCATAAAAAAATAGACGTTACTTTTGAAAGTAATATTCAAGAAAACTACAAAGTAAAACCTTTGCTGTTTATTATTCTTTTAGAAAATGCCTTTAAGCATGGTGTAGAAAATTTGATAGATAATGCTTATATACATGCAAAAATAAGTACTGAAGGAAATGATATTCATTTTGAAGTAGAAAATAATTTTGATTCTGAAATTAAAGGTACATCTGGCATTGGAATAGAGAATTTAAAGCGAAGATTAGAATTGGTATATCCTAATAAACACAAATTATCCTTTTCAATATCAAACAATGTGTATCATGCGCAATTAATTTTAAAACAATTATGATTAAATATCTAATTATTGATGATGAACATATAGCTCATGATATTATTAAGGGCTATTGCGATTTATTGCCAAATATGCAACTGATGAAGCATTGTTATGATGCATTAGAAGCTTTTGAATATTTGAGCAAGAATAATGTAGATTTAATTTTTTTAGATTTAAATATGCCAAAATTAAAAGGGTTTGATTTTCTAAAAACACTTAAGGCTAAACCAAAAGTTATTGTTACAACGGCTTATAAAGAATACGCTATTGAAGGTTACGAACTAGATATAGAAGATTACTTATTAAAGCCTTTTGGGTTTGAGCGCTTCTTAAAAGCAATAAATAAAGCTTTTGCTAAACCCTCTGCACAACAAGTTATTTCATCTCAAAATAGAAACATATCAAAGCGTATTTTCGTAAAAAGTGACAAGAAATACATACAAATAGATTTAGACAAAATTCTATATATTGAAGCTTCAGGAAATTATACTATAATTCACACCACCTCTAAACCAATAACCATCAGGGAAAAAGTGTCAAGTGTATTGGAACTATTGTCTAAAGAAGTGTTTTTACAAGTTCATAAGTCTTTTGCAGTTGCTATAAAGCATATCAGTAGTATAGAAGGGAATAGAGTATTTATCACTAACCATATTATTCCTATTGGAAAAATGTATAAAAATAATGTCATTCAAATTTTAAAATAGTTGTTTGTTTTATTTATCGACGAGAGGATGTAAATTTGTTACATGACTGCTATTTATAAGCGTCTTGAAAGCCTTTTTAAAGAAAAACGAAAGCAACATTTTAGTTAATTAGTCTAGGATAAAACAATTTTAATAATAATTTATATATTGTATTAGTATAACAAGTATTGTAAGCATACCCCATGAAAAAAGCATTTATTTTATTACTACAAATGATGTTCATCTTACCAGCTTTAGCTCAAGTAGATGATTCGAACACGATTAATACCACTAGACAAGGCTTTGGAGAGTTTAGAGGTATCAATATGTCAGTTGGTTTTGTTAACGCCAAGCGTATCACTGAAGGTTCTGCCTATTATTTTGAAGATTGGAATACTGAAGCAACAATATATCTAAAGGAAGAAGGCCGAGTAAAATTAGAAAAAGTAAATATAAACTTATACGATAGCAAGCTTGAAGCCATTTATGATGAAAATAATGTGTTTACTTTTGATAGTGAAAACTTAGTTAAAATAGTCATTAACGATAAAATTTTTAGAACTTTTGAAATTAATAAAGAGCTTAAAATATTAGAATTAATTTTTAATGGTGAGTTTTCAATTTACAGGTACTATAGTGTCATTTACCGAAAAGGCGAAGCCAACCCAATGCTGAGCAGAACTACCAATAAATATATTAAAAAAGCAAAGTATTATGTGTATCGCGATAGTGAACTTACCTTGATAAAAATGACTAAAAAACAACTTGCCAATCAATTACAATCAGACAAAGTAAGTGAAGATTCCATTTTAGAATTCATTAAACAAAACAAATTGTCTTTAAATGATGAAGCCGATTTATTGCAGGTTTTTGAATTTGTGAATAAATAGCACATTTAGTCCACGGGATTATTTTTTAAAGCTATAGTAAAAATATTATAATTGCTATTTTTTACTCAACTCATCTACATGAACCATATAGGTCGCTATGGCATCTAATTCCACGTCGGTTATTTCTTTTAAAAAACCATCAATATTAGCCTGCATAATAGCTACTTGCGTGGCTGTAGTATCAACAATAGGTTTTGATTCTCCTTTTAAAAACGCCACGATATTGGCATTGTTCTTTTTGTAAGCTCGCATTATATCAACAACAGATGGTGCTTTGTTTTCACTATCTATAGCATGGCAAGTAATACATGTTTTTTCTGAAAACAAGCGATTGCCAAGAAATATTTTTGAATCTTGACTTAATTCTGCACGTTCTGGAACTCCTGTTTTATTATTTTGTTCAATTTTTTTATCTGTGTTACAGCTAGTAAAAACTAAGATTCCGATTAAAGCTATCAATAAACGCATAAAGACGTATTTTAAAAATTTATAGGTAAAAGAAGGCTTAACTAAGTTAAATAATATTTCGATTCATAAAACAATTTATATGTAAGGTTTTATATTATTATATGGATATGTTTAGGGATTTATTCACTCTTATATGTAAAAGCGAGATTATTTATATTCAAATAACCTCGCTTTTGGTTTATATTGTCATTACTATCCTTTTAAGGATTTCATATCAATTACAAATCGGTATTTTACATCACTCTTCAGCATGCGCTCATACGCTGTATTGATATCTTGAATATTAATCACTTCAACATCTGAAGTAATATTATGTTTTCCGCAAAAATCCAATAGTTCTTGGGTTTCGGCAATACCACCAATTAGGGATCCTGCAACCGACTTACGTCCCATAATCATTGGCACAGTGACTAGCATTGGATCTAATGGCCCTAAATAACCAACTACTACCAATGTTCCATTTGTTGTTAATGTGCCTACATAAGGGTTTAAATCATGTGCATAGGGAACTGTATCAATGATAACATCAAAACGTCCCATAGCATTCTGCATTTGGGCTTCATCTGTGGATATAATAACCTCATTTGCACCTAATGCTTTTGCATCTTCTATTTTATTGGTCGACCTTGAAAACAAAGTAACATGTGCTCCTAGAGCATGTGCCAATTTAATGGCCATGTGGCCTAAGCCTCCTAAACCAACTACAGCAACCTTAGAGCCTTTATCTACATTCCAATGTCTTAATGGTGACCAGGTTGTGATGCCTGCGCATAATACTGGCGCAATGCCAGCTGGATCCAAATTTTCAGGAACGCGTAGCACAAACGCTTCGTCTACAACTATGGTTTCTGAATACCCTCCATGCGTGTTGGTGTCTAAATGTTTGTCGTAGCCACCATAAGTTCCTACCCATTCTGGGCAATATTGTTCTAAGTCGGCTTTACAATTATTACAGGTTCTGCAAGAATCTACTAAACAACCAACAGCAACCAAATCGCCTTGTTTATACTTTGATACTTCTGATCCTACTTTGGTAACTCTACCCACAATTTCATGTCCAGGAACTACAGGATATTGTGTCATGCCCCAATCATTCTTAGCAAAATGTAAATCAGAATGACAGACACCACAAAATAAAATATCTATTTCTACATCTTTAGTTTTAACTTCTCTCCTATGGATGTCTAATTGCTTTAAATCTGCTTCAGCTGACTCAGTTCCGTAAGCTTTAACTTTTGTTGTATTCATAGTGTCTTGTTTTTTAATTTAATTATTGTTAAAAATATTATACTTGATATCGTCTAAGCTGAAAAATTTAAATATTTAAAGATGTTAAACCAATACTCTTGGATGCTTATTGTATTTTAAAACATCAACTTAATCTATCTTTTCAAAGTAAACATTGAGCTTTATCCAAGCCTTTGGAAAGTTCTGAAACACGATTCCTCCAAAGTTAAGAATTTGATTTGTTGTTTTCAACAGTTTCATAAACATTCTCTTTAATGGCATTTACAAAATACATTTTCATCATCCCTTTATTTTTAGCATCAATCTTGCCACGATATTCACACTCAAAATCATTTTTTATAAGCTGATAGGTATGTTCTGAAATATTTATTTTTCCAGGAGCAGAGTGAGATTCCATTCTAGCTGCAATATTTACCGTATCGCCCCAAATATCATAGGCAAACTTTTTACTGCCCACAACACCAGCAACCACTGGGCCTGTATTTATGCCTATCCTAACATTAAAATTGAAATTTTCTTTTTCAACTTCTTTTTGTGTTTTTTCAACAAAATCCGCAATTTCAAAGGCGGCAAGTACTACCCTTTTGGCATGATCATTAGAAGGAAAAGGTAATCCGCCAGCACACATATAGGCATCACCAATGGTCTTTATTTTTTCAAGATGATGTTTTTCAATAATTTTATCAAATTCTGAAAAATAGAAGTCTACAGTTTCTACCAAATCTTCTGGACTAAGATGTTCAGAGTATTTTGTAAAGCCTTCAAAATCTGTAAATAGTACTGTAACTAAATCAAACTTTTTGGCTTTAACTTTACCAAATTTCTTTAATTCTGTAGCAGTATCTTTAGGTAAGATATTTAACAATAAATCATCTGAACGTTGCTTTTCTTTTTCTATAATGATATTAGTGGCTTTTATAAATTTATTGCGCTTTAACAAACCAAGCGCTAACAAACCAATTAGAAATAATACACCAGCGGTTGCGTATAAAATGATGTTTTGGGTTTTCTTTTTTTGCTCTAACAAATCAACTTCAATCTGCTTTTGCGAGACTTCATAATTTGTGCGTAAATCTGCTATTTGTTGAACCTCGTTTATATTCTTGACGCTGTCTCTATAAACAACGTATTCTTTATAATGCTCTAACGATTTTCTGCTGCTGTCAATCTGTTCATAAAGTTCAGATAGTTTTAAGTTTGCATTACTGATTTCGTCTTTCAATCCAAATTGATTAGCTAAATCTAAACTTCGTTGTGCATAGTTAAACGCTGTTGTAAAATCGGCTTTCTTTGCATAAATATTAGCCATAAAAGTAAGATATACTGAAATAGGCGAATAGTCTTCCATGTCTTCAAGAATTGCTATTGCCTCATTAATGTTTACCTCTGCTAGCGCATCCTTTCCTTGTTCGGCATATACCATTCCAACATTTCCGAGATTATAAGCAGTGCCTATCAGGTAATCGGCTTCCTTGAAAATGGTTCCAGACTCATCAAAATACTTTAAAGCCAAGTCATAGTTGCCTACGTTAAAAGCTTCATCTCCAGCATTCAATAGTGCACTAGCTAATAAAATTGTGTTGTCCGCATTTCTTAACAATTGTATGGCCTTAGTGTAGTAAATTTCAGCATTGGCAGAATTGCCCATTATTGAATACACATCTGCGATAGACATATTCGCACCACCTTCATCTTCAGTGTTTTTTGCATTTGCAGCTATTTCAGCTCCTTTAAAATAAGCCTCTAGAGCATCGTTTAGATCTCCTGTACTTGAATAGGTTGCACCTTTCCGAAGATATCCAGTAAATAAATAATCACTGTTATTGGCTTTGCTAGCAAGGTCTATTAATTCTTCAGCGTATTTTAAGGATAAATCAGGATTCTTCAATTCATTAAACGCTAAATTTTTCAACAGTTCCATCTTGGCAACACCTTCAAGATTTCCTTCTTGATAAATTATTGCAAGTCTGTCTGCCTCACGCTGATCTTGTGCATAAGAAAAATAACAACTGAAATAAAAGAAGCCCATTAATAAACAATAGGCTTTTCTTTTTAAACACATAGACCTGTTTAAGTATTGATTTTAATTTTTGGATCTATTATATAAGGGTTAGTAGTGTCTCCATTCACTAGAAAAACTACATAATAACTTTCTGTCCCTGAAATATCTTTATCCTTTATTTTAGCGGTGACTTTCCCACCACTTCCCATATTAGAAGGGTCTTTTAAAATATCGGCACCACCAGAGTTTCCAGGCTTTTTGAACACCATAATAACATCTACATAACCAGCAGGTGCACCTTGCCATGTGATGTTTTTACCTTTGTCAACTGACGATACATAATCACTTGGCTTGCCTTTAGGTTCTCCAGGGTCTGTTGTCCTATTGTCTGAAAAGGTAACGGTTGTGTTTTTGTTAGTTTGGTTAATACTTCCTAGATCTACTGTAAGCGTTACAACAGTATCAATTTTTGGTTTAGACATAATGATGAATTTAAATTGTTAGATATTAATTATAGCAAATAAGCATTGCTATATTTGTTAATACACAAGTTAAATTCAGATAAAAGATGAGGACAAAATTGAGCTATTAAGTTAATTTCATCCTTATTTAAGGAAGAATACTTTAAATATACTCTATTTTTCTAACAAAAACTATTTTTTTAGATGTAAAGCTTCTAGTATTAAATCAACACTTACATCATAATAACTTCAAAATCCTAAGTTATAGCTTATGCCAACCAGTCATGGTCTGTATGAGAACAGCAACTAGCCTTACCAGATCATCAACATCAACCCATTCATCAGGCAAGTAAAAATTACCACCTATAGAGCCAATGCCATAAGCAGGAACTCCCAACAAGCGTATTGGGTATCTAATATCGCCAGCATAGTGATTCGGATATGCCGTTGGTGCAATGCCTGTTACGTCTTTAATTGATGTACGCAACACCTTGCTTTCTGGTGCTTCCCAATCGGCTGCTCCAGGATTGGTCATATACCCAACAGATTTCAATTTGGCAGTATAACTATGAGCTTTGGTAGATTTTGATGCTACAAACTCATTTATCACCTTATTGGCTTCTGTAACCAAGGCTTTCCAGGTGTGGTGGTCGCTGTATTTTAGTCTAAAGGTAACCGTTACTTTATCGGCAACAGAGCCAATGCGATCACCTCCATTGATGATGCCTATATTAACGAGTACATCCTTAAACACAGTTGTTTTTAATAACTCTAACAACTCTAAACATCTATCTACTGCGCTACCTCCTTTACTCCATTCTGCCGAATCTATGCTTCCAATTTCAAGGGCTTCGCCACGCCATCCAGTCATGTGCAACTCTAAATCTGAAATCCCTTGAACCGCATTTTTAATGTCAACCAGTCCATTTCCGGTTTCGGCTGGATGCACATAAAGCACTGCTCCAACATTATGGTTAGTGTTTCTAATACGTTCAAAAACAGGCAAACTACCTCTGCCTCCACCTCCTTTTCCGTGCAAACTCATTACTACAGGTAAGGCTTGACCAGATATTGACAAGGCCTTTGCAGCAACTAGCATTGCAGCAACACCTGCTTTATCGTCTGATGTTCCTAAGCCATACATTTTGTTGCCAACCAAGGTAGGTTCAAACGGATCTGTGTTCCAACCGTCTTCTATAGAATGTGTATCAATATGAGCAAACATGGCATACTGCTTTCCTTTTTGTTGTTTTGGCCAGCCAACTACATTTACAAAAGGGCCATCGCCTGGAGGATTAGGTGCCATATACTCAGGATGTGCTTCGTACAAGCTCGGTCTATCGACACTTTCATCAATGGTATAAGGGAGTTTTGCTAAATAACGCTTCACTACTTCTTGTGCATTGGCAGCCGATTCACCACCTATGCTTTGTACCTTAATCATGTTTTGCAACAGCTCCAATAATTCACCTCTGTATTGCTCTGCCAGTTTAAGGGATTCAGTGTTAGGTACTGTATTGCCAAACATAGCCATGGATGGCATCATGGTCATGGCCACTGTGGCAGCTGCTGTATTGTTTACAAAGGTTCGTCTGGAGATATGGTGTTTGTGCTTCATGCTTGGTCGGTTTAAAACAATGATGGCATGAAGGTAACAGATTTTTTTAAGATAGCATAACTAAGATTAGCATACCATTTAAAACTCTAAAATGTGCTAATATCTATTAAGATACTATAACTGTTGATAATATATAAGGCATCTCGCAATCTTTGCCGTTTACTGTATAAAATTTGTTCCAAAAACAAAAAGCCATAACAACCATTGTTTTTTTAAGTTGATTATGCTTTGCAAAGTCAATTGCTCTGGGTTGAATAACCACATTCTCAATTATGAGTAATTGCTTAGTTTAGCACTTAATTTTACAAATACCTACCTAACTTAAATTACTTGAGGATTTTTCAGAAATAAGTTGGAACAAGTAACTACTTATAGCCATCCTAAGTTTGTATCTACTATTCAGGTTTATGTACTTCTAATTCAATTTCAACCATAAACTCAGGAAGTGCCAATTCTTTTACTCCAATCCAAGAACCAGTAGGAAAATGATTTTTGTAAATCTCAGCACGATATCCAGATTTTTCAAGCATTAAAGGCATATTCGTTGTGAAAATGTTTTCTACAACTACATCATCAAATGTGCAACCATAGTGTTTTAATATTTTTTTCAAATCTGAATAACAGTTTTTCATTTGCTGTTCTATGTCACCTATTGCAGTCGGGTTTCCTTCATCATCCATACTTACTGCTCCAGAGATTTTAATGCTATTTCCAATTTTCACAGCGTGGGAATATCCATAAGCTTTTTCCACTTCTGGCCGCAAGAGGAAATATTCAGGTTTCTCGGATTTAGCGATGACTTCTTTTTCAACTTCTTTCGTTTCTTCCTTTTGTTTTTGTTCACAACTTTGTAATCCAAAAGCAAATGCAAAAAGGATTACAAGTAAAGTCAGTTGGTTGTTTAGTGTTTTCATAATCGTAATAGTTTTGTGCCTACTTTTTTTGGTTTTCGGCTTTACCGTTTTTTTTATTATGTGTTTAGTTTTTCAGTATGATGCACAACATTTAGTTTACGGTTAGTGGCATGGTTTAAGCACTTACCAGTAATTTTTATATAGGTTGTTAGCGGTAATTGTTTATTTTACTTTTATAGGTGTAATTATATAGCCCAGTTCTTTCAATTGGTTTATCAACCCACATTCGTACATTAAATGACTTAATCCGACTGCAATAAAACAATTATTTGTTTCAAGAAAATTCTTGATATCCCTTATCCATTTATTGTTTCGGTCGGTCAGGACAAGTGTGTTTCTACAGGGTTTATTTAATTGATAGTCAATTTGCATTCGGCTGTACCAATCGGTTTCTGTACAGTCATTGTCATTTTTTGTTCTGATTTTGTCAATTATATTCGATAGCCTTCTTTTATGATTTCTTCGAGGCATGCCTTCTACGTCTTTGTTGATGAGTGCTATTTGCTCTTCTATAGTTTCAAGTCCAACTAATTTTATGTTTTTCTGTTTCGCTTTAAAGGCTATATAGTCATCCAAAGAAAGTGAGGTATCGGCTGGATCTTTTGCCAAACAAACTTGTTGTTTGAAATATCTGTTTAGAAAAGCATACATTTCTGTTGGTGTTATCTTATCAAAATCGGTTGGGCTGGAAGCGAACAGGTTTTGTACAAATAGTAAGTCATCTTTTTTTAAGTATGTATGCCATTTTGTTCTGGTTGTTCTGCTATTTATGATGTCTTCTGCCAAATGACCAGGAATATTCAGGTTTTCTTTTATCATCAATTCGCAACTGTCCAAGGCTTGGTTGGCGTTTACCAAAGCGTCAAAAAAAGATTTTCCAAAAGCGTGGTGTGTGCCAAACAGATAAGAAACGTTATCATTTTTAGAAGATGTCACTTTAAATAATACCGTGTTCAATGTATCGGTACTTGTTTCATTTTGAGCAGATACAAAATGAAACGAAAAAAAGAAGACATAAAATAGTGTCCTGACTATGCTGTTCATTGTACGTACCATAGTACTTCTGTGTCATTTTTCTCATTCATTAAGACCAAATTGGGCTTGGGTGTACTTCTGTCAAAAATCAGTTGGGATGAAAACAGTAGTTTTTCGTTCCCTAAAAAAGCTACCCAATGTGGCGTGAACGGTCCTGCTTGTTGAAATATCGTTTGTTGCACGCCTCTTTCACCTACTAGCTCGAAAGACCGTTTGCCCCAATAAGCCAAAAGTAATTGTCCATTTTTATAATCTGCATCAAAAAATTGGTTTCTATTTAAAGGCGCGTTTTTTACTTCGTTGTCTATCAACTTTTGCCATTGTCTTAAAATGGTGCCGTTTTGTTTCGTCAAGTAACAGCTATTTTCATTCAATATAAGGATTTGATTGTTTTCAACAGCTCTTATTCTGTTAATGGGTTGATCAAAATTAAAGTATTTAATAGGTTTTTCGCCTTTTTTTAAACTATATATTTCTGGATACTTACCAAAGACCATTTGATTGTCAGAAAGCATATAAAAGCCACCTTCGCCAACTCGCCATTCGTCCTTGAACCAATTCCAGATTACTTTTGGCTTTGTTCCAACAGTTGTTTTCAATACTCTAACCTCAAAATCTTGTGTTGCTTGCAAGTGCCTTCTTTCTATAATGTAGATTTCATCTTGGTCGTTATAAAGCATAAAATCACTTGCAGGATAATCAGACTGAATGAACAGTTTAGGCTGTGAACCTTTGTTCCAAATCATGACACAGGCTTTATGGTATGGGTCGTCAATTGGATTGATATATGACCAAAGCACATGATCTCCAACTGTTATCATATTTCCGGTTGGGTGGGCAAATACAGAAAGTGGTAGGATAAGCAGCAATGCTATTAAAATAATGGTATGGATACTATTCTGGTTCATTTGTTAAATTACTGCCAACGTGTTTGTGTTACGAACGAATTGTAACAAAGGAAAAGAGTAAAAAACGGACCTTAATAGCTGTTGCAAATAAGTTACTAAAACAGGCTTTCGCAATTGCAAAAAGTGGCTTGCCATATGATGAAAACTTTGTTTCTAAATTAGCTTAAAATTGCTTGTTTTTTAACTCAGTTCTTTGTTGTGCTTTCGTTATTTTTTATAACTTAAGATTACTTTTTTTCTTCTTCAAGTAATCCAATAACTTCTGTCATTCCATTGCTTATTCTATTCATATAATTAATCCTTACAACTTTCATCTGTAAAGAATTATTTAACGTGGCAAACGTAGAAGAACGTGCAAGGATTTCCAAAAATTCTTTTTCAGTTAATCTAAATCTTTCAGGTATCATTTCATTAGGCGTAGATAAAATTTCGCTTAATCCTATTTCTTTTCTTAGTTCCCAGTCAGAACCATTATAATACATATCATTACTAATTTTACGGTGAATACTTCCGCCAATGTCGGCAGACATTATCTGAGCGTAAAGTATTAGTACTTTCTTATTATTAATCATACTAAGCCTGCCTGACGATTTTGAATCTTCATAAACTGGTAAATTGAGATCATAAGGAATACCATATGTTATAAAATCTCCAAGTTTTTTCAGTGAATCTATTTGAATTGTCAATTCTTTAGATCCAATGTGTTTTAAATACAATTGACCGTCTGCAATTAGAGAATCACCAAGGGCAATAGCGTCATTTATTATAACCCTCGATGATTGTAATTCTACAATTAAGTCTTCAATTAACTGCTGTTTAATTATCTCATTTTTCCTTGATTCATTCCAATTATTTAAACTCAGCGCAATCAAAATTCCAATAACGACCAAAACAATTTCTCCAATAGCATACTTTAAATACTTTCCAGCGTTATTTTTTTCCATAAGGTCGTAGCGTATTTTTCTAAAGAATTTTATCATTGGTTAGCGGTTGGTTATAATGAAGCACAATTCATTATATACTAACAAATATACGCATTTATCGATTTGTATAAAGGGATAACATTATTTTTTATGTGCTACTTCCTCCCACTCTCCTCCCACCTTTCTTCGAGAATTATTCGATAAATCACTGTATTTACAGATAAAACACGAAGAATCCTCGAAGAACACCAGAAACAAACTAAAGCTAAAATAAATGATTTTATGCACTTCATCGATAAAATATGTATTTCATCGTGTTTTTAATTGTTTTTTTACTATCTTAGCCTCTGGTTTAACCATCTTATAAAAACAGTATATCTTATGGGAACATATAACCAAGGTATTTTAGGAGGGTTTACAGGCAAAGTCGGCCCTGTAGTTGGCACCCAATGGCGAGGTAAACAAATTCTGCGCACTACGCCCTCTAAAACCAACAAAGCACCTAGTGCAGCACAGCAACGCCAACGCGATAAGTTTGCTTTTGTACTTCAGTTTTTAAATCCCATAAAAGCTTTATTAAGTGAGACTTTTGGTGGCTATCAAGTCACAACATCACCTTATAACAAAGCTATGTCTTATCATCTTACCGAAGCGGTAACATACACAAATACAGGCTTTAGCATGACGTATCCTAAAGTATTGATTAGCATGGGAGAACTAGCAGGAATCAGCAACCCTACGGTAAATGCCAATACCAATACCTTAACCTTGCAATGGACCGATAACTCTACACAAGCCATGGCTTATCCGGATGATGGATTGCTTGTGGTCATTTATGCACCAAACCTTCAAATTTTTGAGTATTATGTGGAACCAGCTGTTAGAACTTTTGGCGAGTGCCACTTATCGCTTCCAGAGCCTTTTATTGGGCAACCCTTAGAGCTTTGGGCTACCTTTAGCAATGCCAGTAAAGCAATATCAGCTACGAGTAGGTATTTAGGTTCTGTAGTTTTGTAATCGGTATCTGATAAAGCGTTCATTGGCTATGGTAAGTTCGCCATCGGTTTCAAACCCTAGTTTTAATAAGCCATGAATGCGTGTTCTGGTAGGTGGAAATAGCACTGTTACAGAGGGTAATGAGATGTCATTAAAAGCATTTCTTATTATTTCTTTATAAAAAAGATTGCCCATTCCCCAAAATGTTGGATGCAATACCAAAGCCAAATCAACGTCTCCGTTTTCTGGCTGCAAGCCGCCCCAACCTGCAAAAACACCATCGACCATAAATGCCCAGATACCATAACCATGTTGTGCCCATACCAATTCTTTGTTGGCAATAAAAGCATCACAGGCAGCTTCGTTAAAATTGCCTTTAAGTAAAGGCATGTGCTGCCTCACCATTGGGTGGTTCATTAGTGCTATAAGGTCTGATTGTTTAATGTCAGTTAGTCTTTTAAAAGCAATACTCATGGCTGTTTTTTTGTTTCTATTTTTTAGGGCTTGAAAAAAATAAACTGGCAAAGCTTAAAGCTAGGACACAGTACACCAAGCTAAGAGCTAGCAATATAGTGTAGTGATTCTCAGCTTTTGATAGCACTACTTTAAGCAAAGCTACTGCACTCACTACAAAGTGAATGAGATTACCAATAAGTAAGGGTTTGCCAAAAACACCTCCAATAATGTTGTTTTTAGACATCCAATTAAGTATGGCGAACCCTAAATACAAAGCTCCTAAAATTTGGAGTGTAAGAATATTAAGTTGATTATTTTCAACCTTAAAAAATGCAGTCACTTCATGAGGCATAAAAGTAAGGATAGCTCCTAAAATCCCTAATGCCATGGCACTGCCTGTCATGATTAATTTTGTTTTCATATTGAATATTATAAAAAACACCCTGCCTTTTGTAAAAAATCAGCAAGGTGTTAACACTAAACTTAAATCAACTCAACTTCTGGAAAATCTATAGGCACATTGGCCACTTCGTTTAAATAATTGGTGAAGGTAATATCAGTAATTACTAGTACTAAATCTACCAGAGCTTTTTCGGTATAGCCCAAATTGAAGAAATCGGTTAACATTTCCTCTGTTGCTCGACCTTTATTTACCACCATATCTGCGGCTAAGTTGGTAAGTACATTAAGTTTATGATTTGTACTTGTTAATTCTCTGAATGATAAAGCATCAGCATCAGTAAAGCCATGCATTTTAGCAATGGCTGTATGTGCAGACAGACAATAATGGCAACCATTTACTTCAGATACTGCCAGTTTTATGGCTTCAATTTCTTTATTGGTAAAACTGCCTTTGCCAGCCTTATTAGTCATGTTGATGTGCATAGCCAAACTCTCGGACGAGTAGCCAGCTACAGCATACACATTTGGCAGCATGCCTATTTGTTTTGTTAGTGTTTCAAAAATACTTTTAGAGGTATCATCTACCATATCTTTTGTTGGGACTGTTATTGTTTTCATATTTATTGTTTTATAAAAAAGCATCTGCAAACTCCTTTGGCGAATAATGCTCACAGATGCTTCATGCTATTAATTATGTGTTTTACTTAATTTTTCCCAATTGGTATTGGCAACTGAAACCAGTTTGCTGTGGTTGTTTTCTGCCAACCATAATTGTTGTGCATCCAATTCTAAATTGTACAGGTACAAGAAATATTTACCGTCTTTTACAATGAATTTGTTTGGGTCTGGTCTAAACTTTGCTCCAGCATATATGCCAAAAGCGCAGAAACCACCATATTGAGGCACATACTTATTAGGGTTTTTGTCAAAAGTTGCTTTTTGCTCTGCTGATGTAAAGTAGTGCACTACTTTTTGGTATTCTGATTTGTATTGTTTCACTCCTTTTTGAGCAATGCCCAAATCTAAATAAGATACAGGACTATAACCTTGTAAAGCAATATTACTATTGTCTATATTATTTGCTTTATTGTCTTGTGCAAATGTTAGTGTAGCAACAGTAAAAGCTACCATTAATATTGTTGTTTTTATTATGTTTTTCATTTTTATAAAATTTAATTGTTTTGAGTATTAATAATCGTTTTCACTTAAGGCTACCACTGTAAACACAACAGCAGCATTAAATAAGTAGTAATTGGCTTCAATTCCTACAAAGCCTAGTGCAAATGGAAGAATCATAAAGGTGATAGCTACGACTAAATCGATAGCTAGGTGTCCTTGAAATGGTATTTTCCTAAAAGCACCAAGTTTATAATCGGTTAACAGACTAACGACTATAACTGCTAAGCCCGTAATAACTGAAATCCAAAGTGCAGCGACATTAGTTTTACCCAGACCTAAAATGAAAGGTGCTAGAATAAGACCAAAGCCTGCTGAATAATCGGCAACACCATGAAGTGTTGGAGAAATGAATCGAAACTTCATGTTATTGTGCGTTAAAATATTCTTCGTGAATTACTTTGCCTTCTTCATTCCAAATGCGGCGAATGATTTCGTGCCAATAAATTTTGCTGCTGTCTTTCATGTCAAAGTCAAAAGTAAACTCTGAAGCTGTGACATTTCCATCTACAATGGTATGATGATGCGTGATGCTATTTACATGCGCTATAGCATTTGCAAAACCTTCCATTTTTTCTACCATTTGTGTTTTATTGGTAGTTTCTAAACCGTTGTAATCTGATGTGGTTGCATCATCTGCAAAAAACTCTTTTACAGCATCTACAATACCACCATGAGCCACAAGGTTATCCATGTTTGTTGCTAATGTTTTAATATTCATACGTTATATTTTAATGTTAAACAAATTGTTTGTAATTACATTGCAAATATCTGGATGAACCACAAGTAAATGTTTGCGAAAAAAGCGCTATTTATTGTACTTTTTGAAGTTTGAATTGGGAAGGTGACATTCCGGTTTGATGGCTGAAGAAATTGGAAAAATGACTCACCTCTTCAAAGCCTAAGTTAAAAGCTACATCTTGGATAGTAGCCTCGTTAAGAAGCAATTTCTTTGATGAATTTATAAGTTCTAACCTGATGAGTTTCCCTAAAGAGATATTCATTTTGTCTTTAACTTTCTTTGATAGGGTTTTTACAGATAAGTTCATTTGTTGGGCATAAAACTCTAATTGATGCTCTGTTTTATGATGCAATTGGATTAACTCAATAATATCTTGTATAAAGGTTTCTCGGTTTTGAAAATCATAATTAGCCCTAAACTCATTTGGATTTTGTTGCACATGATTTGTAAATACTCGATTAAAATAGGCAGGGTCATTATAACCGAGACTGTATGCAATTTCTTTAATACTTTTATCGGTAAAGGCTATTTCTTTTTTGCTCTCTAAAATTTTTTTATTGGTAACCATTGTTTTTATAGAAATGCCAACCTTATCTTTGATTAAATGCTGAACGTCGTAACCATTATTACCAATAAAATTAACTAAGTCACTTGTGGTTAATTTATTGGTGTATTCATGGTCAATGACGTCTTTGGCATCAAAAATAAGTTGGTACTCATCTTTGTTAGCCTGAAACGGATTTTGCCAATACCATTGTTTGGCAGAGATGTCAATAATACTGTGATTTTCAGTATTAAAAATGGTATTGGATAAATAATGTTGACATTCTGAACACTCTTTAAAGTTAATATAGCCTAAAGCAATAAGATGCTTAAACAAAACACGAACATCTTTGGAGTGAAACAAAATCTCATCAGGAAACTCTATCAGACGCACCACAAAATCATCAGATAGAAACTTAATATACTGCCCTTTTGAGAGATAAATAGCTTTATCTTCCCAATCGGTATAGTTTTTAAAGTCTACCTCAATGCTACCTGTACCCGAAAGAATATGCACTAAAGTGTAATTATTGATAAAATACACTTTATTGATTTTGGCATCAAGTTTTTTAACCATTTTATACAATTTGTTAAGTAGTAGTCGTAATTGGTCGTTGAAATTGACAAAGATTTTATACCAGAAAAACCTATATACAAAAACATCCTGCGTGATGCAGGATGCTTCCA
>JAUIGO010000087.1 GCA_030429955.1 Bacteroidia bacterium | reverse complement strand
CTATTACTTTATATGGAACTGAGGAACAGAAACAAAAGTATGTGCCAAAATTAGCAACTGGTGAATGGTTTGGTTCTTATTGCTTAACAGAGCCTGTAGCTGGTAGTGATGCTAATTCTGGAAAAACAACCGCTACCCTTTCTGAAGATGGAAAAAGTTATAAAATAAATGGTCAAAAAATGTGGATTTCAAACGCTGGATTCTGCCGTTTAATGATTGTTTTTGCTCGAATTGAAGATGATAAGAACATCACAGGATTTATTGTAGAATATGATAAAGATAATCCTAATGGGATCACTTTAGGTGAAGAAGAGCATAAATTAGGTATTCGTGCTTCATCTACGCGTCAAGTGTTTTATAATGACACCATTGTTCCAGTAGAAAATATGTTGGCAGGTCGTGGTGAAGGATTTAAAATCGCCATGAACGCCTTAAACGTAGGACGTATAAAATTAGCAGCAGCTTGCTTGGATTCGCAAAGACGAATTACAACTTTAGGTGTTCAGTATGCCAATGAACGCAAACAATTTAAAACTCGTATTTCAGACTTTGGTGCCATTAAAGTGAAACTAGCGGAAATGGCAACAAGTGCTTATGCTGGAGAATCTGCAACATATAGAGCTGCAAAAAATATTGAAGATAGAATAGCTTTGCGTGAATCAGCAGGAAACTCTCACCAAGAAGCAGAACTTAAAGGTGTTGAAGAATACGCCATTGAATGCTCCATTTTAAAAGTTGCAGTTTCTGAAGATGTACAAAACTGTGCGGACGAAGGCATTCAGATTTTTGGAGGTATGGGATTCTCTGAAGATACACCAATGGAAGCCGCATGGAGAGACGCTCGTATTGCTCGTATTTATGAAGGAACCAATGAAATCAACAGAATGCTTTCTGTTGGTATGCTTGTTAAAAAAGCTATGAAAGGTCATGTAGATTTGTTAGGTCCAGCTCAAGCAGTTCAAGAAGAATTAATGGGAATACCTTCATTTGAAACACCAGATTATTCTGAGTTATTTGCAGAAGAAAAAGAAATGATCAAGAAATTGAAAAAAACGTTCTTAATGGTTGCTGGTGGTGCTGTGCAAAAATTCGGTCCAGACTTAGAATCTCATCAACAATTATTAATTGCTGCTGCTGATATTTTGATAGAAATATATATGGCTGAATCAACAATTCTCAGAACAGAAAAGAATGTCAAACGATTTGGCGAAGAAGCTCAGTCTGCTCAAATAGCCATGGCAAAACTATACTTGTATCATGCCGTAGATATCGTAGAAGAAAAAGGGAAAGAAAGTATTATTTCGTTTGCTGAAGGCGATGAACAACGTATGATGCTCATGGGATTAAAACGATTTACTAAATATCAAAACTACCCAGATATTGTAGATTTGCGTAAAGAGATTGCTGAAAAAGTGAAGGCAGAAAATAAATACTGTTTTTAAAAATCAGTAAACTAATAGTATTTTAAAAAGCCAATTCTAAAATTAGAATTGGCTTTTTAATTATTGATTATTGTCTAACAAATTTAAATATAGCATTTTGATTATCCTTCTTGAATTTAAGTAAATAAATGCCTGAAGCCAAATCTGAAACTTTAATGACATTATTGTTTAAAGTTCCATGGCTAATTTTCTTTCCGATAAGATTATAAATTTCATAATCTACATCAGACAAACCATTGTTCATGGTTACGTTTATAACATCAGAAACCATTGTAGGATATATTTTAATGGATGCTTTAAAAGCATTGTCATCAATCCCTAATGATGTTGTAGACTGCTTAAAATCTTCAACATTTCCTAACAAATAAAGTGCATTATTTCCTGTTGTTGTATTTTGGGTATACTCATAAACTCGAATTGCATATTCTTTACCAGAATCCAAACCATTGATATCTACTGACGTTCCTGTTCCGTTATATACAACAAAACTGCCATCTCCTAAATTATCACCAGAGCCAAATTGAGGGTTTGCAGTATAGTCTGTACCATCTAAAGGATAAGCGCTAAAATCACTCGCTCTATTTATAGGTGTGTCTATTGTTTCATTAACAACAACTATTCTTGATGTACCATTACCATTGTTCCAATTTATGGTCATACTATTATCTGTTACATTGGTAGCAGATACTGTATTAGCATTTGCGGTTGGTGCTGCAAAAAAGTCATGAGCTGGAATAGTTGTAAAAGCAGGATTATAAAGACAATTCCATCCTAAATTATCAAGTGCATTCCAGAAAGCAGCGGATGGTCCTTGAGTTATTCTTTTATTTAAAATAATAGCCCAATTAACTCCTCCAATTCCACTTGCTCTTACCCAAACACTTGCAGTGCCATCAACTGCTCCTGTATGCCACCAATTATTATATTGATTGACTTGCCAACCTTTAGCATAATATTGATTATTAGCCGATGGTGTTGTCATGGATGTTATTGAAGCAGGAGATAGTATATCAGGATAAGTAGAGAAACCATCTATTGCAACTAAAAGCTTTACCATATCTCTTGCAGTTGCAACCCAACCACCATGAGCATCAAAAGCCTCAAGATTGAAACCTCCATACTCCCAAGGTAAAGTAGCTCCATCTCCATAAACAGATAAATTTGTAAAACCTTCTCCAATATACTCCCCTTCTCTTTCCATTTTATCAGCCAATAAGTTTTTTCCTAAGTGCATATCATAAATTCCTAAAGGATGTAAAATTGTCTGCTTAACATATTCCTCGTAACTCATTCCAGAGACTTCTTCAATAATTTCACCTAAAATCAAATAACCCATATTTGAGTAAGCATAAGCTGTTCCTGGGTCAAAATCAAGTCCTTTTTCCAATAAAAAAGTCACTAACATTTCCTCAGTAGCTGGGTTTGTTTCTCCTAAAGTTTGGGTTACATGTAATGGTGCAGCTATTGGGTCACAACCTCCAAAAAAATAAGGGTAAGGTGAAGTAGGATTTGGAAAACAATTTTGACTACTATCAAATCCAGCCGAATGCTCTAAAAGCATTTGTACAGTAATGTCATAAATCCTACTATCTGTAATATTTATAGTAGAAAAATACCAGTGATTTTCCAAAAGCCCTCCTACTCCAAATACTTTATCGGATAGATTTAATTGTCCATTCTCAATCATTTTCATTAAAGCAATGGATGTAATTGGTTTCGATATACTCGCAATACGCAACATATTATAGGGTTGCATATCCTCTGACAAACCAATATCAGATTTTCCAAAAGCACGAGCATAAGACAATTTACCATTAATGGCCATCGCAATTGTCATACCTGGAATATCATAGGTTGAAATGAAATTTTGAAATTCTGCTTCGCAAACTGTCATCTCAGGCACCTCAATACCTGTTTGCGCTGATGAAGTAAAGGTCAAACTTAAAAATAAGATAAAAGTGTATAGTTTTTTCATAATAAATTGATTAATAGCTTTTTAAAATTAATTAAAATAGTTTACAAATACATCGTTATTATTCAAAAATGTGAGCATATAAATTATAATAAAACTTTTATATCTTTAGCTAAAATTGTTTTGTATGAAATCTTTCTTCTCAATTAGCCTTATATTTTTTGTTTCTTTTAATGCTTTTGCACAACCAAATACAGACGTTTTCTTGTTTGATTTAAACACTAAGAATGGAAAATTTGAACTTTCCAACATGAAGAATATTTCTAATAGTGAAGGCTATGACAATCAGCCTTCATTTCAAGATAATAATACCATTTTATATGCTGGCACTAGAAATGGTCAAACAGATATTGTAAAGTATGATATAAATTATGATTCTAAAATCTTTATTAACCATACTGAAGGCGGAGAATATTCACCTCTTAAAATTCCAAAGCAGAATGCTGTTTCTGCAATTAGGTTAGACCCAGATGGAAAACAGTTTTTATATAAATACAGCTTAAAAAATGGTGAAAATGATGTTCTGATTGATGATGTTATCATTGGGTATCATGTTTGGTACGATAGTTCATTAATTGTTTCGTCTGTACTTGAAAATGGTGGTTTGTCATTATACACAAATAACCCAAAAGAAAAAAAAAGCTACTTTCAACAAAAAAATATTGGACGATCGTTACATAAAATCCCTAATTCAGATTTAGTAAGTTACATTTCAAAAGAAAATGAAAATGCATGGGAAATTAAATCACTCCATCCTATTTCTGGAGTAACAAAACCGATTACAGTAACTATTGACAAAGCTGAAGACATGTGCTTTTTGCCTGATGGAACTATTGTAATGGGAAAAGAAAATAAAGTTTACACTTATACTCCTAAAAAAAGTACTAATTGGTTAGAAGCAGCTTCTTTAGACACTTACAATATCAAAAACATTTCTCGATTAGCTGTAAGTCCTGATGGAAAAAAAATTGCCATTGTAGGTGAATCTATATCTACAGAAGAGCCAATAAATCTTAATAAAAAGTTAGAACCAAAACTTGAAAACATTGCTTGGATTGCTGGAACTTGGCATGGAAAAGCTTTTGGCGGCATTGCAGAAGAAATTTGGAGCGAGCCATCAGGCGGATCCATGATGGCATCATTCAAATTAATTAACGATGGAAAAGTCACTTTTTATGAAATAGAAATTATTCGAGAAATAGAAAATTCACTTATTTTGCAATTAAAGCATTTTAATAACGACTTAAAGGGTTGGGAGACCAAAGATGAAACTGTAGATTTCCCTTTACTAGAAATCACTCCTAATAAAGTAACCTTTGAAGGTATGATTTTTGAGAAAGTCAACGATAATGAAATAAATGTTTATGTTGATATTCATAATGAAGATGGATCAGTTGAAAACATAAAATTCAATTACACCAAAAAATAAAGTGATGCTAAAAAAAACAAACCATACCTTAATAATATTAAGCTTATTTTTTACTTCATTAACCTGTAGCGAAAAAGATAGCTTCAATAATAATAGTGGTGGTGGTGGCGAACAAAATTTTGCTAATGGCTGTGAAGGTATTGAATATCCAGATTGGGAATTATCACCTCATAAATTACCATATCCTGTAGGCAAATCCTATAAAATTGGCTTAAGCAATTGCAGTGGTGCTGAACATTCTGAAGGAGAACCTGATCAATATGCCATAGATTTCATTATGGATATTGGTACTCTGGTCACTGCATCAAGAAAAGGTATTATTGTATATGTTGAAGAATCTGGTCTTGATTTTGAGAGTCGTAACAACGTCGTAGTACTCAGGGACGAAGATCTTTATTTTCTCCAATACCAACACCTTACTTATAATGGCGCCTTGGTTGAAGAAGGTCAAATTGTAGATATTGGAGATCCAATAGGATATAGTGGTGCATCTGGTAACGCAAGATATCCTCATTTACATTTTGTTGGGACTGATTGGGATTATACAAAGCCTTATGGCTCTTATGAATACACATCTTTCCCAATGACATTTAGCAATACAACACCAAATCCAAATAGCCTCATTCAAAATAAAACTTACGAAGCATTACCCATTAATTAATAAAACACCAACCATGCAAAAAACTATTATTTTTAGCCTAATATTTAGTTTGTCGTTTATTTTAAACGCACAAACCGATCAAAAAATTTATGACATTATTGATGCTGTTTCTGCAGAACGCATTAAAAATGATGTCAAAACACTAGCAGATTTTGGTACAAGACATACTCTTAGTGACACCATTTCTAAAACTCGAGGCATTGGTGCAGCAAGACGATGGATTAAATCTGAATTTGACAAAATAGACACCTCTTGTAACAATTGTTTAGATGTTTTTTATCAAAAAGATTTGGTCAAAAAAGGTGATGGTACACGCATAGTTCATGATGTAGAAATTGTCAATGTTGTTGCTATTCAAAAAGGTACAAAATTTCCAAATAGATATATCATTATGAGTGGTGATATTGATTCTAGAGTATCTGATCCAACAGATTTTACATCAGATTCTCCAGGAGCCAATGACAATGCTTCAGGTATGGCTGGAACTATTGAAGCTGCTCGTGTTTTAAGCAAATATAAATTTGATAATAGCATCATCTATGTTGGTCTTTCTGGAGAAGAACAAGGGCTTTATGGTGGAAAAGGCTTGGCTGCTTATGCCAAAGAAAAAGGCTGGGAAATTATGGGTATTTTGAACAATGACATGATTGGCAACATCAAAGGAGTTGATGGTGTAATTGACAATCGCACCTTCAGAATCTTTTCAGAACCTGTACCTCCAACCGAGACCGAACAAGAACGTAATTCAAGACGCTTTTATGGTGGTGAAGTTGATGGCATCTCCCGTCAATTAGCACGTTATGTACATAAAAATGTAAAAACATATATGCCAGAAATGAATCCAATGTTGGTATATCGCTTAGATCGTTTTGGTCGTGGTGGTCATCATCGTCCTTTTAACGATGCTGGTTTTGCTGGCATCAGAATCATGGAAGCTCATGAAAATTATACACAACAACATCAAGATATTAGAACAGAAAATGGCATTAAATATGGAGATACTTTTGAACATGTAAATTTCCCTTATGCAAAAAA
>JAUIGO010000026.1 GCA_030429955.1 Bacteroidia bacterium | reverse complement strand
TCTGTTCTAATATTTTCTCTCAATAATTTATTTGCTCCAGCTTTGGGCCAGGTTCTGTTTGCTAAAAACACGTACACGATTTCTTCTTCAGGATCAGCCCAAGCATAAGTACCTGTAAACCCTGAGTGGCCAAAGCTAGTCATGGAAATACAGCCACAAGTTGGGCCTTCTTCACCTAGTTGTGGTTTATCAAAGCCAATGCCTCTTCTATTGTTATTGTCACAGAAATAGCAGGTATTGAACTTATCAAGTGTTTGCGTTTTAAAATAACGCTTTCCTCCATAATAGCCTTTTTGCAAAAAGAGTTGCATAATCTTAGCAACGTCATTGGCATTACTAAAAATTCCTGCATGACCTCCAACGCCATTTTGCATGGCAGCTCCCATATCATGCACATATCCATGTACTTCCTGATACCTAAAGTAATCATCAATCTCAGTAGGCACAATCTGTGTGTTACTGAATTTTTCTCTTGGATTATATGTTGTTAAATTTGCTCCCAAAGATTCATAAAAATGCTCTTGCACTAACTTGTCCATGGATTGGTCGTAATGTTTCTCAATAAATTTCTTTAAAATATAATACGGCAAATCACTGTAACGATACCTTAAACGACTTAACATATCACTTTCTTTGATGATTTCCTGTATAGAATCTTGATAGTCAGACCTTAAAAATAAATTATCTGTCACTTCAATGTTAAAAGCATCACTGCGTTTGTTTCTATAATATTTTGCGTCAGGTTTTTTTGTAATAGAATCAAGCGTATGTACATAAAAAGGAATCCAAGGGTTTAATCGTGCATAGTGCGACAGCATTCTTTTAAATGTCACATTTTCTTTATTTGAACCCTTATAATCAGCTAAAACATCTGAAAGCTTAGTGTCTAAAGTGATAGATCCATTTTCTTCCAACTCCATTAAAAGTGGTAAGGTAGCCAGTATTTTTGTTAAAGAAGCAACATCATAAAGGTCTGTAGACTTTACTTTTTCTTTGTTGTCATAGGTGTGGTAACCAAAGTTTTTATTGTACACTACTTTGCCTTTTCTGGCAACCAATAACTGTATTCCAGGTGTCATCAATCCATCTACTGCATATTGTGCAACACTGTCTATCTTGGCAAGACGTTTTGAGTTCATGCCTACACGTTCCGGAATGGTATAACCTAATCTACTAATTGATGGGAACTCTATTCCTGTACCAACTTTAAACTCTTCGCTTATTGAAACTGGCAAGACTCCTTTTGCTCCTATACCACCAAATATTAGTTGTGCAGCTTTTTGTTGTGCAATTTCACTGTTTTGATAGCTTACTATGATGCTTTCAAAATTCTCAGTGGTTTTTAAATCTGATAACGCATAAGGCTTTGCAAAAACATTTAATATGATATTATTGGTTCTAGCAATTTCATACAACCAAACTAGTTCTTGGTCAGTAAATTTGTAGCCTTTCCAAGGATCAAGATTGGATTTATGAAAACCAACGATCACAGTATTATAATTAGTTAATTTTGAAATTAGGTCACTTAATTTATCTGCTTTTATCTCATGCACCTTTCCATATTTCTGTAGCTCTCTTAAAAAGGGTGTGCCATTGTCATCACCTAGTTTTACATAAGCAATAGAACGTTTTTCAAGATTTCTTAGAGGTAGATTATCTGGTTTGTTTTTTATGATAGTTATGGCGTTTTCTATAAGTTCTTCGTATAAAATATCGTCTTCCAGCCTATTTAAGTCTTCCACTAAATTATAGGTTCCAATAGGCTTATAATTGTTAAGACCTACTTTGTATTTTGCTTGAAGAATTTTTTTAACTGAATGCTCTAATCGTTCTTCAGTAATTTCTCCTTTATTAAATGCATCTGTAATTTTTTCAATTCCTTGTGATACACTTGCAGACATTAGCATAACATCATTTCCTGCTTTAAACGCTGCTAAGTCAATTTCTCCTGGGCTATTAAAATTTGACGCACCTTTCATGGTCAATGCATCTGTAAAAATCAGACCTTTAAACCCTAAACTATCTTTTAAGATATTTGTTACAATTTGTTTTGATAACGATGAAGGGTAACCATCACGAGGCTCTAAGCTTGGCACGTTTAAATGCGCAACCATAACACTAGACAGCCCTTTTTTAATAAGTTCTCTATAAGGGTAAAGCTCAACAGAGTCAATTCTTTTTTTAGTAAAATTAATTGTTGGCAGTGTATGATGTGAATCTTGCTCTGTATCGCCATGACCAGGAAAATGCTTTGCATTTGCTAAAGTTCCTGCATCTTGCATTCCCTTCATAAACGCTAAACCTTTTTCGGTTACATTATCACGATCTTCTCCAAAAGAACGATTTCCAATAATTGGATTTTTAGGGTTTGTGTTAATATCTACTACAGGTGCAAAATTAAAATGAACACCTAGTCGCTTGCTATGCTCTCCTATATGTTTTCCTGCTCGCTCAACCAAATTGTTGTCTTTTATAGCTCCTAAAGTCATATTCCATGGAAATGCATAGGTTGAGTCTAAGCGCATACTTAATCCCCATTCTGCATCCATTCCTATTAATAAAGGAACTTTTGATGCAGCCTGCAGTTCATTATTTAATTTAGCTTGTCTAACTGGCCCTCCTTTTGAATAAATAATGCCTCCAAGATGATAATCTTTAATTTGCTTGATGATGGATTGCTTGGTTTTTTCATCTTGACTGGAAAACACCTGAACCATATAAAGCTGTCCAACCTTTTCATTAAGTGTCATGGTTTGGTAGATGCTATCAACCCATTTACTCTGAGCTTCTTTGTCTGATGTTAATAAGGGATTTGCTGTTTGTTGCCCAAAACTCAGTTGAAATACTGAGAATAGAACAATGAATAACGATATGGTGCGCATAGTTTGGGATTAATTAAATACTTTAAATAGTATGTAACGTAAATCTATGCCAAAATAACATTTTTAGGAAAAAGATTAATGAAATTTAAGATAGATTTATAACCAATGTAATTAACAGTTACAATATGAATGGAGTTACTTAATTTAAAAACCGACTATGCCAACTTTCACTTGCAGGCACTTCCCAGTTTTCAAGATATTCGGCTTTATTGGCAACGAGGTTGTTAAAAACAATCGTATTTTTTGAAACAGCACGTTGCTTAGCCATTTTTTTAAATTCAATAAGTGGCTTGTAAGCAATAAATTCTCCTTGTTTATAAGACACGTTCATTTTATCCATTAAATCTACGTTGTATTCTTTTTCCAATTGCTGAATAAAATGTACTGAAGCATCAATAGAGCAACCTGTTGCAGCATTTAAGCTTTGATTTAAGGCAATTACTATAAAACGCTTATATTTAATTTCATAGCCAGCTTGTAAATCACTTCCATGAGCAGTCCAGTTTTCAATAAATACATCTAACTTTTGTTTAATGTCTTCTATTTCAGTTTCTGTAAATGAACGGCTGGCCTGGTAAATCCAAATGCGAGAAGTTTCTGGTAATGTATTAAAATCTACAAGCATAGTTTATAATATTGTATAGCCTAAGGTTACATTAAAAGTATAAAAATCGGAAGAATAAAAAGTTGTATTATTTTCAAATACTGGCTTATTAATATTCATTCTACCTTCAATTGAAACCTTCTTGTAGTGATAACCTACTCCTATTAGAAAACTGCCAGAAACACTATCTCCATTAAAACCATTATAGGTCTCATAATCCATTTCGATTTCTGGAAATAAATCCCATGTATAGCCTAGATGAATTGAAGCTTTAGAGTCTTGATTCAGAAATAAATAATGACGCATACCTAACGTGCCTTCTAAATAGTCATAAGATATTGTTACATTTCCAGTTCCTCCAGCTTCAGTTTCTTTTGATATCTTTTGATTTTTAGCAAACTCAAAAAACAAACCCCATTTGTTATTATTAAAAGGTAAAATAATTTCGCTTTCTAATGCAAATCTATATCCAAGCATGTTTCCGAAACTTGCATTACGAGATGCTGACAATCCATTTTTAACATTATTTACAGAAGTAATATTTAGGCCTCCTTTTATTTTTAAGTTGAATTCTAAATTAGTTTCTGTTGAGCTATAACTTACAGTTTGACTATTTAAACAGTTATTGTAAGCTGTCACTAATTTGGATAAGGAAGGAGCATTATAGTTTACATTTTTGTAGTCTTGCATCTCTAAAGTTTTACAAGAAGAAAATGAATTTAACAGTTGTTGTCTAAAATCATTATTAGACTTAACCTTTTGATGACCAATATAATATCTTTTATAGATAAGTTGAATGATATCTCCGTTTTTGATATTATAAAAATACCTGTTCAGTCCTGGAGCTGCATAGAAATATAGTGACGCATCACCTTCCAATAATACTTTTAAAAAAACAGTTTGTGTTTTCCAATCAGGTTCTTTTAAATAACTAAGGTTTTTTAAATTATTGGATGACATATCAATATCAACCTTTTGTTTAATGTACTTTGATTCATTTTCTATTTCAAACGCTATAATTTGATCTATGTCAGCAGTTTGTACTTCTGAAGTCTCAGAAAGTTTATAGTTGAATTGTGTTGGATTATTACTCCAATCTTCATTTTTTATTAAGCATTCAATTTTTTCATTATTTGCTTTAATAAAATATCCTTTTTGAAAATTAGTTTGAGAGTAGGTAAAAAGAGTCGCTAGTAAGAAAAGTGAGGTTAAGTAATGTTTCATGTTAATGGGTTTAATTGTTATTTTCAAACATAATTTCATTTATCAATATAATCAAAGATAAGCTACTAATTTTTTTTGTTAATTATTTATAAATCTTGAGCATTAGCAATTAGTTCAGCAATATCCATAACTGTTATATCATTTTCTTTTTCTTTGGTTTTTACACCATCTGTCATCATGGTATTACAAAATGGGCAACCTGCTGCAATTATTTCTGGTTTGGTTTCAAGCGCTTGTTCAGTTCGTTCCACGTTAACGTCTTTATCACCTTTTTCTGGTTCTTTAAACATTTGCGCTCCTCCAGCTCCACAACATAATCCTCTGCTTTTACAGCTTTTCATTTCGACTAATTCGGCATCTAATTTTCTAATTAAATCTCTAGGTGCTTCATAGACGTTATTTGCACGACCTAAATAGCAAGGGTCGTGAAAGGTTATGCGTTTTCCTTTAAAGTTTCCGCCTTCAATAGTCAAGCGACCATCATCTAAAAGGTTTTTAAGAAATTGTGTGTGGTGCATGACTTTGTAGTTTCCACCAAGTGAAGGATATTCATTCTTAATTGTATTGAAACAATGAGGACAAGTAGTAACAATCGTTTTTACTTCATAAGCATTTAGTACTTCAATATTAGTAACTGCTTGCATTTGAAATAAAAATTCATTTCCAGCACGTTTAGCTGGATCTCCAGTACAACTTTCTTCAGTACCTAAAACTGCAAATTCAACATTGGCTTTGTTAAGTAATTTTACAAAGGCTTTTGTAATTTTCTTGGCTCTGTCATCAAAACTTCCAGCACAACCAACCCAAAAAAGTACTTCTGGTTGCTTGCCTTGAGCCATATATTCTGCCATTGTTGGCACTTTGAGTGTTTCGCTCATATTCTCTTTTTAAAAAATGAGATTCCTGTCTTTGCAGGAATTATTAATCATGTTGACCATCATCAAAAACTTCTATGGTAACGTCTTTTTCAACAAGGTCTGTAAATTTTCCTTTATAACGTGTGGCTTTAACAATATGGTTATCTATCCAATGGTAATTTCCTCCTCTGGGTTTTCCCATTAGTAGACTGTGATATTTAAAGCCATGTTTTTTAAGCCAGATTTCTGTGTTTTCTCTATGCACTTCTGTACGAGATGTGAAAAAACAAATTCTGTGTCCATCGTTATACCATTTATTGCATGTTGCTAATGCATCTGGATATACTTCGGCAGTTAGCATACGTTCTGGTTCTTCATTTGGTATATCTTCACCAACGGTTCCATCAATATCTATTAGATAATTTTTGACACCTTCAGGCAAAATAGGACTTATTTTCGCACCATTTTCTGTGGCTTCATTCAGCAATTCATCTTCACTTCTACTACTCATATTGTTTCTTATTTAATTATCTATATAGTCTTCTTTTAGAGCTGCAAAGTCTTTTTTTGAAACCCTTATATACATGGCAAGTTTCTTAATGCCTTTATCCATAATATAATCTCTATTATTTCTTGCTAAATAAGCTAATCTTAGTGCTTCTTCTTTTATTTTTTCAGATTGGATTTCGGAACAATAATCACAAAACACTTTAGTTGCTTTAATTGATTTTACTCTGTACTGTTCATATTCAATTTCAGTATATACTTTTATTTGCAAGGAATCTTTTTGGTATCCTTGTGCTATGGCTTTATTAGCTAGAGCAAGTAAAAAAAGTAATATTAAAATTTGTTTGAACTTCACAGGTTTTCGTTTTCATTATTCATTCTTCCAATTTAATCTATCCATTTGATTATAAGGCCATGGTGCTCCGTTGTTTTCTATATTTGTCATCATATTGTTCAACTCTGTTGGTGCAGCAGACTGCTCCATAACCAAATAACGTCTCATATCCATGATAATCGATAATGGATTTATACTTACAGGACACGCTTCAACACAGGCATTACATGATGTGCAAGCCCAAAGCTCTTCACGAGTAATATAATCATCTAATAATTGCTTACCATCATCCTTAAACACGCCTTTGTTTGCATCTATATTTTTACCAACTTCTTCCAAGCGATCACGAGTATCCATCATGATTTTTCTTGGTGACAACTGCTTTCCTGTTTGGTTTGCAGGACATTCGCTTGTACAACGACCACATTCAGTACAGGTATAAGCATTGAGCAATTGCACCCAATTTAAATCTTGTACATCGCTAGCTCCAAATTTTGCTGGCATATCGCTTTCTGTTCCAGGCTCTGGAGCTGCAAAAGGATCTACGTTTGGATCCATCATCATTTTTACTTCTTTGGTAACAGCTTCTAAATTGTTTAGCTGACCTTTTGGTTGCAAGCTTCCATAATAGGTGTTTGGAAAAGCTAATAGAATGTGTAAATGCTTAGAGAAATATAAATAGTTTAAGAATATTAAAATGCCTATAATGTGCAACCACCACGCTGAACGTTCAATAAGATGCAAGGTTGATTCTGAAAAACCTTCAAACCAAGGTGCGATAAATTGGCTAATAGCATTTCCTGAATTCATCTCTTGAAACTGAACATCTGTAGCGTTCATCACTAAAAACAGCGTCATTAAAACCATTTCAAAGTACAGAATGTAATTGGCATCGTTTTTTGGCCAACTTGTCATTTCTCGTTTCCAGAAACGTTTTAGTTTTATAATGTTTCTTCTAACCCAAAATACAATGACTGCAATTAGTACAAGAACTGCCAGTATTTCAAAAGAAGCAATTAGAAATCCATAAAAAATTCCTAATCCTGATAAAACACGATGTGTTCCGAACAAGCCATCAATGACAATTTCAAGAACTTCAATATTTATGATGATAAACCCTAAATAAACTATGATATGCAAAAATCCAGCAATAGGTCGTACAACCATTTTACTTTGACCAAGTGCTATCATGGCCATATTTTTCCAACGTTGCGATTTATTATCTGAAACATCTATATCTTGACCTAATTTGATGTTTCTTCTGAGTTTGCTAATGTTTTTAGCAAAATATCCTATTCCTAGAATAAGGATTACAGCAAAAAGAATATTTGGTAAATAATCCATATTTAATTCTTTTGTTCTTTAATTTCGTTTCCTTCAGCATCATACACTTTTGCTTTTTTTCCAAATAATGAAAAATGCACGTAACGCTTCGGATTTAATTTCATGTCTTGCAACAGCTCTTCTAATTGTTTAGTAGCTCCTTCAAGATTATTGTAAAGACCTTCATCTTTTAAAAGTTTCCCAATTGAACCTTCACCACTTTCTATACTTGACAACAGTTTATCAAAGTTGCTTACAGTAGCTTGAAGATCGTTTATTGTCTTTGTTAAGTTTGCGCTTGCAATAGAATCTGTTATACTGGAAAGGTTTGCAGAAACATCTTCAACATTAGCAAGTGTATTATCTAACTTCTCTTTATTATTTGCAATTAATTGATTGATGGAAATAGACGTATTTTTAAATGAAGCAATGGTAGTCTCTAATTGAGAAATCCCACTTTTTAGATTACGTTTAGTAGGTTCATCAAAAACATCATTTAGGTTAGCAAGCAATGAGTCTGCAGTAATTAGCACAGCTCCAATTTTATCTTGAAGCGGTGTTAAGGTGTTACCAACCATGTCCATAAGTCCAGGTTTCACAGAGCCTTGAAGCACATCTCCAGAGCTTACGTTTTCGGCATTATCAAAAGCAGGAATAATGCCAATACCTTTTCCACCTATAAGTCCAGTGTCGTAAAGCTCTGCTTTGCTGTTTTTTGAAAACTGAAAATCATCATCTATAGTAAGCAAGACTTTTATTTTTCCAGAACCATCTTCAGTAAAGCCAATTTCTTGTACTTTACCAATAGCATGTCCATTTATGGTTACAGGACTTGATGAAGCCAAACCTTCAACATTATCATAAATAACATAAACCTTACGAGAAGAATCCAGTAAATTCTGACCCTTCAAATAGTTGAATAAAAAAACAATAAGAATTAAACTTACTATGACTAAAACGGCCGTTTTTACTTCTCTGGAAATTTGCACAGGTTGCTTGTTTGATTAGTGACAAAATTAGCAATTAATTTTAAAAGAATTATTCTAATTAGAAGATGATTTCAAAGCATCACTTAAAGGAATCTGTTCTCCGTTTTTAATAGCCACAATAAAACAAGTGCTATAACCTTTTTCCAAAGCTTCTAATCTTTGTGCCTTTATGGTATTGTAATTTGAAGTTGAACCGTAATAATACTTATAAATACCATTAATTTGCTCACGAGAAATATCACTTAACCCTTTAAAATTATAGGGTTTTGTCTCCAGTTTTCTGGTGCTTGCAGCTATTTGAACTTTAAATGTTATGTCAGGATATACTTCAGAATCACTGTTATTGGAATAGACTTCGCCTGAAGTGCCAATAATTAAATCATCATCAACTCCATTTAGGCTGTTTTTATATTTAAGAATAGCATCTTTTATAGAGGTTGCCATTTCAGTCTGCCCTTTATCAGAACTTAAATATTTGCCTTCACTCAAATTAGTAATAAAACCTGTTTCAACCAATACGCTTGGCATATAAGTTTGATGTAATACAATAAAGCCTTCTTGTTTTACACCTCTATTTTTACGTTTGAGTTTATTAGTAAAATTATTTTGTATGTAAGTAGCTAATAAGATGCTTTGATCCAGATAGTCCTCATTCATCAACATTAATCCAATGATGGATTCTGGAGCATTTGGGTCGTAGCCTTCATAATGCTTTTCGTAGTCATCCTCAAGCAAAATCACTTCGTTTTCAGCTTTTGCTACGTTAAAATTGGTTTCTCCTCTTTTAGTTCCTAAAACCCAAGTTTCAGCACCATAGGCCTGTGTATCATGAGCATTACAATGAATAGACACAAACAAATCTGCATCTGCACGATTGGCAATTGCACCACGTTCATGTAAATCTACAAAGACATCTTTTTTCCTGGTGTAAATAACTTTGATATCGTTATTCTTTTCGAGCATTTCACCAATTTTAAGTGCAATATTTAAAGCTATCTTTTTTTCAGAATCAAATTTTGTTGGTCTGCCAGGGTCTTTTCCACCATGTCCAGGATCTAAAACCACTATAAATTTGTCATTAGATGGCTGTGCACTAACGCTAAGTGTTAATAATAATATAAAGGATACTAAAAGATATTTTAACTTCGTTTGCATAGAGACTTTAACGGCTTTAAAACTCGGTTTATTTTATTATTGATAAATTTCTCTTAATCTCAAAAATCACAAAAAAAAATTATGTAGTTTTGGCTATTCAAAAACCGAGCCATACTTTTGCAAAAATACATCTAAAAGCGTTGCGAACAAACATCTTTCATATACTTTTCGCCCTAAGTTTTACAGTGTTTATGAACACTTTTAGCTTTGCTCAAGATATTCCGCCAAAAACCAAACCTATAAAGGCTTCAGCAGTAAAAGATACCATTAAAACATCTGTTGATTCTTTATTGCAAATTCAAAAGCCTTTAAGAGAGCAAGACACTATAAAACTGGATACCATTTCTAAGAAAAAAGGAATGATAGAAGATATTGTGAAATATTCAGCTTCAGATTACGTATCCTTTAACCGAAAAGAACAAAAAACCTATTTGTTCAATAATGCAAAAGTGACGTATTTGGATATGGAAATCACTGCTGGAATTATCGTTATTAACCACGATAATAATGAAGTGTATGCTGGACGATTAAAAGATTCCTTGGGTAATTATACACAAGCTCCAGTTTTTAAGCAAGGTAAAGATGTGGTTGAACCAGACTCTATAATGTTTAATTTTGATACTGAAAAGGCACTTATTTGGAATTCAAAAACCGAACAAAGTGGTGGTTACATTATTGCCGAAAAGACAAAAAAAGAAAATGATTCGGTTTACTTTATTGATAGAGGAAAGTTTACTACATCAGCAGATCCAGACAATCCAGAATATTATTTTTTAATGAGAAATGCAAAAATTGTACCTGGCAAAAAAGTGGTTACAGGATTGACCAATATGTTTATTGCCGATGTGCCAACACCAATAGGTCTGCCTTTTGCTTATTTTCCGTTAACGCAAAAACAAACGTCTGGAGTTATTTTTCCATCCTTTGGAGAAGATAGCAACAGAGGCTATAATATTCAAAATGGTGGTTACTATTTTGCTATTAGTGATTATGCAGATTTAGCAGTTACAGGAGATTATTATACCAATGGTAGTTATGGTTTACGAATGCAAAGTCAATATGCGGCACGATATAAATTTAGAGGGAATTTGAGTTTTCGTTATGAAAACTTAATTACAAGCGAACGTGGTTTTCCTGATTATGCAAAAAGTTCTATTTACAATATTAGATGGTCGCATGCTCAAGATGCAAAAGCGAATCCAAATTCAAGATTTTCTGCTTCAGTAAACTTAGGAAGTAGTCGTTATTATCAACAATCTATTAATCAATTAAACGCCTCAAACTTTTTAAATAATACTTTATCTTCTTCCATTTCATATTCCAAAACATTTCAGGGAGAACCACAAGTAAATTTAAATTTAACAGCTACACACTCGCAAAACACGCAAACTCAAGCCATCAATATGACACTTCCAACATTTCAAGGAAGTGTAAGCAGAATTTACCCTTTTGCACCAAAAATAGGCTCTAAAAAAGGATTTATACAAAATGTAAACTTTCAATACAATGTTCGCGGTGAAAACAGAATACAAACAACCGATTCCCTTTTCTTTAAAAAGGAAATGTTTGATGATGCTAAAATAGGCATGCAACATAGCATTCCGCTCACAACTAACTTTAAGCTTTTTAAATATTTGAGTTTCAGTACTGGTGCAAATTATCAAGAATCATGGACGTTAAATACAATAAACAAACGCTACGACCAAGAACTGGAACAAGTTGTTGAAACTGAATTGAATAATTTTGACTCCTTTAGAACCTATAACTTTAATATGAGTTTAGGTACCACTGTTTATGGAATGTTTAACTTTGGTGAAGACAAGAAAATTCAATCCATCAGGCATGTTATGCGTCCATCTATCAGTTATAGCTTATCTCCAGCTTTTGATAAATACTATGAAACTTATGAGGTAATTGATGCCAATGGCTTAACAACTGATGAAGTTGAATACACACGATTTGAAAACTCTATTTTTGGAAGCCCAAACAAACAATTATCAAGCTCTATAGGTTTATCACTAAGTAATAATTTTGAAGCTAAAGTAAGGGACAAGGATAGCACTGCAACAGAACCTAAAAAAATTATATTACTTAATAATTTGAATTTTACAACGGCTTACAATATTGCTGCAGATTCATTACGATGGAGTCCTATAAGAATGACTGGTGGTACACAAATTTTAGATAATAAAATGCGCATTAATTTTGGAGCTACTTTAGATCCTTATGCACTTGATAGCAATAACGCTAAAATTGATAAATTCAATATAGATAATGGTGGAAGCCTATTTAGGTTAACAAGTGCAAACTTAACATTGAACTACTCTTTAAGTAGCCAAATGTTTGGTGGCAAAGAAATAAAGGAAACTCCACAAGATCAAAGGTCAAGGGAAGAATCATTGCGAAGTGGTGGACGTGATGATGATTTATTTGGAAAGCCTCAGGATTTTGCAGACCAAAGACTTAACACTGATAATGAAAGAGATGTGGAAGAGGAACCAAGTGAATTGTACAATTATAAAATTCCTTGGAGCCTAAACTTTGCTTATGCTGTTAATTATTCCAATACAAGACGTGAAAATGAAATATCCTCACATTCCTTGATGGTTTCTGGAAATGTGGATTTGTCACCACGTTGGAGTGTGGGTGCTTCTTCTGGTTACGATTTAAAAAGCAAAGGAATTACCTATACACAGTTACGTTTTGAACGCGATTTATTAAGCTGGCGTATGAATTTTAGCTGGGTACCATTTAGCGCCAGAAGCTCGTGGAATTTCTTTATTGGTATAAAATCTAGTATTCTAAGTGATATTAAATATGATAAACGTAGACAAAGTGATAGACAGCTTTAGCCAGTTGGCATTTATCAAATTAAAGTTTAAAGTCGATAATTTAAAATTTTTAATCTAATTTTTATGAAAACAATCATTACTACATCAAAAGCTCCTGCTCCAATAGGACCATATTCTCAGGCAGTATTAAGTGGAAACACTTTGTACACATCAGGTCAAATAGCATTCAATCCTGAAACTATGGCCTTAGTTTTAGATGATATTAAAACAGAAACCAAGCAAGTCATGGAAAACATGAAAGCTGTTCTTACTGAAGCTGGAATGACTTTCGAAAATGTGGTAAAAACATCCATTTTTATAAGCGACATGAATAACTTATCACAAATTAATGAGGTCTATGGTAGCTATTTTAATGAAGCCACAGCTCCTGCAAGGGAAACAGTACAAGTGGCGCGTTTACCAAAAGATGTAAACGTAGAAATCAGTATGATTGCCGTAAAATAATCCTCTAATTAGGAGGCGTATTCTTTAACAAATAGTTAGTTAACATAGTATACAAATGTCTCGTGGTATTCTCTCCTTCACGAATGCCATGTGATCGATTAGGATAAGGCATTACCTGAAATTGCTTATTGTGTTTTATCAATTCGTTGATAAGCATTTCGGCGCTTTGATAATGTACATTGTCATCACCTGTTCCGTGTACAATGAGTAAATTTCCTTCTAAGTTTTTCGC
The DNA here is from genome assembly GCA_030429955.1 of Bacteroidia bacterium. Taxonomy (GTDB): domain Bacteria; phylum Bacteroidota; class Bacteroidia; order Flavobacteriales; family Flavobacteriaceae; genus CAJQLB01. Next base: position 25,277 of record JAUIGO010000026.1, on the reverse strand, counting down.
ATAAGTTATTGGTGAGCCTTTGATGAAATCTTCTCGATTTTCCTGTGGCAATCCCATATATCTTTCTTGATAAATGTTGTCATATATTAATTGGTTAGAAACAGCGGCAACTGCTATTCCTGTTTTATAAATTTCTGGATGTTTAAACATGAGGTTGAGCGTCATAGAGCCACCTCCACTCCAGCCCCAAACTGCAGTTCGTTCATTATCTAAGTAACTAAGTTTTAAAATCTCTTTAGCAGCTTGACCTTGATCTAAAGCATTGATAACACCAATTTTTCTATAAATACTTTTACGCCAAGCACTACCTTTTAAACATGGTGTACCTCTATTGTCCATATCAATAATGACATAACCTTTTTGAGCCATCATAATGTTCCACAAACCAATTTGAGTATCAGTAGCTATTTGCGACCATGGTTCGCCATATACATGGAACAAAACAGGATATTTTTTGGTTTCATCAAAATTTGTTGGAAGCACCATACGCGCATCAATCTCAATGCCTTCTTCTGTAGTCACTTTGGTAAACTTAACTTCAGGTAAGTCAAGAGAATTTAGTTTTGCTTTGTATGCTTTATTTTCAGCTAAAGTTTTAATGATTTTATGAGAAGGGAGTTCGACTAAATGGCCTGTTCTAGGCTCAGAAGTGCTTTGATGAATGTGTTTAGCATATTTTCCGTTTGGAGCAAAACTATAGTTATTAACACCTTCATAACTTGCAGGTGTAACTCGTTTTACATTGCCTTTGCCTTTTAAATCTGTCTTATACAAATAGCGTTGTGTACTATTAGTTGGAGAAGCTATAAAATACAACTCTTTATCAGTTGCTGGACGAATGGATGCCACGTCATAATCAAATGGTGTGATGAGTGTTTTTTCTCCAGATGAAATATTAACCTTGTAAATGTGTCTCCATTGGTCTGTTTCTGTCATTCTTAAAAAAGCTGAGCCATTATCAACAAGTGGTAAGTCGTTATTTCCCCAACCATCAGCTGAAATGTCTGGATAACCTAAATCTACCCAAGTATCTTCAACTTCTGTATACACTTTTTTAAGTGATTTTGTTGATGGTTGATAAGACCAGACAATCAATTGATTTTGATGACGGTTCATTTGTTGAATCAACATTAAATCGTCATTAATCCACTGCATTCCAGGAATGTAATTTTCTTTTTCACCTCCAGGAATTGGAAGCCATTCTGTTTTATTTGAGCTTAGATTTATCAACCCAAGCTTTGCTCCTGAAGGTTCTCTACCTACTTTTGGATATTGCAATGGAATTGGCTTGGAGTAGATAGAATCTGTATTATTAATCATGTAAAACGTTTCAATCTCACTAGCATCTATTTGCCAATATGCTATATAATCTGCTTTCGGGCTCCATGAAAAACCATCGCGTTTCCCAAATTCTTCTTCATAAGCCCAATCAAAGGTTCCATTGATGATGTCTCCAGTACCATCAAATGTAAGTTGTGTCACTTTTCCTGTTGAAAAATCTTCCTTATAAATATTAAAATTCTGCACATAAGCCACATATTTGTTATCTGCTGAAAATTTAGCAAACATTAACGATGAAGGTTTAAAAGAAGTCCCTAACTGCTTAAGCTTTTTTGTATTGAAATCATAAACCCAATAATCTCCTTTAGTATAAGAGCGCCAGACACGACTTGTATTGTTGAAAAACAACACTTTTGTACCATCATCAGACAAGTTAAAACTACTGATCTGCAGAGGTTTTCCATTAACGAGTAAAGATTCAGCCGAAATGAAAACGCTTCGCTCTTGCTTTGCTGAAGTATACTTAACAAGGTCATCTCCTCCACTTACAGAGTTTGATTTTTCAATAATGATGTAAGCTTCCCCATTTTCAATCCATTGCATTGGTCGTTCAAATTCTTGTGAGAATTCGTTTGAATTATAAATTCTATCAACAGTCAACAACTTGCTATCTGCTTGCTGTTGTGCAAAAGTTAGAGTGAAAGCACACAAGAAAAAGATTAGAGAGATATATTTAAGTGTAAATTTCATAAGGGTGGTTTTTTATTATTAATTTGAAAGCGACAAAGCTCCAGACGCCACATTGGCATCTAAAAGTTTTTCTACTTCGTCCAAGGTTATTGTACCATAATACCAATTACCAGCAGCCAATATTTCAGCTAAGACAGCCTTGTAGATATCATAATAACTTCGCTTACCATCAACAAAATTAAAGACTTCCATGCGCATTGTTGAATGAATGCTAACACCTGGAGCGCCTCCACGTCTGTTACCAAAATACGCATCAAGATCTGGATTATTTTTTGGGATTTTCTTTGAGGCTGCCAGTTCTTGAGCATTCAACTCAATCTTAGGTGTTTTATTGGTGTTATTCTTAAACTTATAATATTCGTTTACATCGTCCATAAGTGCTTTTTTATTTGCTCTTAAACGTTCGTTCATGACTGTGATTTTTTTAAACACATTATCGTTTCTACCAACAACATCAGCAACTGACATTAAAGCTCTACTTTCTCTTAGTGCAGCTTGTTCTAAAATAATAGATGCATTTTTATATGCAAGCGTTTGGTCTTTCTGTGATTCAATTTGATGGAAAGCTGCTTGCAAATCATTGGCTAACCTTTTATTGCCTTGCGCATAGGTTTCAGAAAGCAACAAATTTGTTTGGTCTTCTTCAGCTTTTCCTAAATAATAAGCCATAGAGGCAATAATAAAAGCATTACGTTGCAATTGGGTTGCATCTATTTGCCATAAGTCGTCGTCAGAAGAATGGATGTAATAATCATCCCAATTAATTAAACCAACTGCAGGAACTCCAATAGCACCTTCAATAAAATTCATGTTGTCTGAAGCGTTAAAGAATGGAACAAAACGAGCTCCAAAACCTTCCCTTGTACCTCTTGTTGCATAAATTGGTCTGGAGTGAGGACGAGGCAAACCTCCCATTCTACCAGCTGTGATAAAAGGATTATTGGTTTCAATAACAAATTGTCCAACGCTTTCAAACAAAGCGTCTAAATAGCTTGTGATGGAATGTGGTGCGTAAATTAAATGCTGAATCCTACTTCCTATAGATTGTTTTGCGCCAACCATATCTTGGTGCAAATTGGCGAGCATTTTTGCAGGCTCATCTTGAAAGTCCCTAAAGTATCTATATTCAGAGTAGATTTCGTCTGTCCACCAAAAACGAATATCACGTAATGGACGTTCTATTTTGCCTTCATCAATGAGTTTGTTTAAGGTTCTAGCAATTTCTAATAAATTACCACAACCACTGCCATCATCATTTGCAGACCCTTGTTCTTCTTGCAAATGTGCAGTAATCACAATTTGCTGGTCATGATATTTTGAGCCTCTTATCCAGCCTTCAACAAAACCAGTTCGGCCAGGAGCTTCCCCTATTTCGGTATCCACTTTTGCTTTGACAACGACCTTGCCTCCCATGGTTTTTTTACCTGTAGCAAACACATCTTGCATGTCTTTGGTTTGTAGCATTTGTCTTAACTGATCTCCTTTTCTAGGTGATAAATTAAAGGCAAAAGTTCCTTGTTTTCCTTCAGGAACATTGCTTGATATTCTTGTCCAAGCCAATTGATCTGGAAAATCCATAGGGTTTTTACTTTCTGATGTTCCGTAACAAACTACACCTAAAGCACCTTTATCATAAACTGCATTTGAAACTGCTGCTCCAGGAGAACCACTAACCAACACAATTTTTCCAGTGACATCCAAACCTTCTAAATCTTCTTTACTTCCAGTTCCAGCCCAAACCAATTCAGCGGTTACATCTGCATCATGGCTACCATCAGAGAGTACTAGAGCATGATCGCCAATGTCAGCCAACTTTATTTCAATTGGTTCAGTAATCCAAAGCTCGGCTGATTTTGCTGTATAGTTTGGTCCACCAAGTGGCTGTTCTATAAATTTAACATCAACCAATCCTGCTTTTTTTGCTTCTTCAACCACATAATCTGCAGCTTCAAAATAGCCATCCATTCCTGAGTTACGATGCCATTGTGTTAAAATCCTTATATGCTCAAAAGATCTATCACCAGAAAGTTCATTAATAAGCATCCTTATTTCATCGTCATTCAAAAAAGGTGTTTCTTGAGCAAATGTTGGAAGCGTTATACATAGAATTAAAAATGATTGAATAATACGTTTCATAATATAATTTTATAAATTTAAGAGTGGTTGATTAATAAGAATTTATAATATAAATACTTATCACCACAATATATTTCAATTTGATATAACAATCAAAAGTTGTTAATAACTAATCATAAGGATTCGTTGAATAATTCTTAAATTTGATAGTAACCAAACACCTCGGATTATGCGTATTGAATATGACATTAAATTAGGATTTAAAGATGTTATGATTCGTCCAAAACGGTCTACATTAAAAAGTAGGTCTCAGGTTGATTTAAATAGAGAATTCAAGTTTATGCATAGTGATTATGTTTGGAAAGGAATTCCAATCATGGCAGCAAATATGGATACTGTTGGAACTTTTGAAATGGCTCTTGCACTTTATAATCAGAAACTTTTTACAGCGATTCACAAACATTATTCAATAACCGATTGGAATGTGTTTTCTTCAAATGCTCCTGAAGGCATAGAAAACCATGTTGCCATAAGTACTGGAATCGGCAAGCAAGACACTGATAAATTAGCTACTATATTAAAGTATAATCCTCGATACAAATTTATTTGCATTGATGTGGCTAATGGTTATAGTGAATACTTTACAGATTTTGTAAAGAAAACCCGCGAACAATATCCAGACAAAGTCATTATTGCTGGTAATGTGGTTACTGGAGAAATGGTTGAAGAATTACTACTCTCTGGAGCAGATGTGGTAAAAGTTGGTATTGGTCCTGGAAGCGTATGTACTACGCGAGTTAAAACTGGAGTTGGATATCCGCAACTTTCGGCAATTATTGAATGTGCTGATGCTGCTCATGGTTTAGGTGGACAAATAATTAGTGATGGAGGCTGTACGACTCCTGGCGATATTGCTAAAGCTTTTGGTGCTGGAGCAGATTTTGTGATGCTTGGTGGCATGCTTGCAGGACACGATGAAAGTGGTGGCGAATTAATTGAACATGATGGCAAACCTTATAAGAAATTCTATGGGATGAGTTCTCAAACTGCTATGGAAAAACATGTTGGTGGTGTTGCCGAATACAGAGCAAGCGAAGGAAAAACAGTTAAAGTACCTTATAGAGGTGATGTAGAAACTACTTTGCAAGATATACTTGGAGGCCTTAGAAGCACGTGCACTTATGTTGGTGCTCAACGACTAAAAGAACTCACAAAGCGAACTACATTTATTAGAGTTGCTGAGCAAGAAAATCAGGTATATACAAAAGATCAGTGATTAAATGATTTACTATAATAAGCAACTAAACCTTCAATTGGTCTACGCACAAAATTACCAACAGTAAAGTCCATTTCTTTAGCAACTTCTTTAATTTCATTTTGGGAAAGATAAGCAATGGATCCAGCAAAATGCACTGGGACATTTGGTAATACATCTTTAAATTGCATAATCATATTTTTTGCAAACAAACGAAAACCATTTTTTATAAGGTTTTGTATATATTCAGAATCTTTGTTAAGGAACATAAACTCAGCAAATGAAGCTAAATAAGCATTAGGATTAGGTTGTTTGTAAAGGTTGTATTTAATATAATCTGAGTCCATATTGAATTTTTCAGCGAAAGAAACTTTCAAGTTTTCTGGCATGTGGTTAAAGTAGTAATCTCTCACTAATTGTCTACCAAAATAATTACCAGACGCGTCATCCATTATTGAATATCCTAATGATTTTACACGTTGCTCTATTTCTTTTCCATTAAAGTAACTACAATTAGAGCCTGTACCCAAAATACAAACAACAGCAGGCTTTAGCGAAGCACCAACAGTTGCATAAACAGCAGCATAAGTGTCTTCATTTACTTCTACATCAGCATTTGTAAAAAAGCTTTCTAAAACAGTTTTTAATAATAGACGTGGTTTTTCAGTGCCACATCCAGCGCCATAAAAAAAGATGTGAGTAACATTTTCTTTTACCTGCTCAAGAACAGCATTATTTTTTATGGTTTTATATAGTTTTTTTTCTGATAGAATTGCAGGGTTCATACCTTTGGTCCTTTGCTTCTCCAATAATTGCTTCCCTTTTTTGTCAATTGCCAACCAATCACATTTTGTAGAACCACTATCAACTATAAAAATCATAAAATTGAGATTTGCATATAAAAAAACTGCTAACCAAAGATAATGATTAGCAGCATATCATAATACTATATTATAAGTTGTGTATATATTCAATTAAATCTACTAATTTGCTAGAATAGCCAAACTCATTATCATACCAAGACACGACTTTGAAGAATCTTGAATTTAATTCAATTGCAGCATCAGCATCAAATATACTAGCATAAGTACTGCCAACAAAATCTTGAGAAACTACTGGCTCATCAGTATATCCTAAAAACCCCTTCATTGATCCTTCTGATGCCTTTTTAAAAACTTTTTTAATTTCATCCAAAGATGTTTCTTTTTGTGTTCTGAAAGTTAAATCTACAACCGAAACATCTGCTGTTGGAACTCTAAAAGCCATTCCTGTTAATTTGCCATTAAGTTCAGGAATTACTTTTCCAACGGCTTTTGCAGCTCCAGTAGATGCTGGGATAATGTTTATTAATGCACTTCTTCCTGCTCTGTAATCTTTTCTTGAAGGACCATCAACAGTCAATTGAGAAGCCGTTGTTGCATGCACTGTTGTCATTAATCCTTCTTCAAGTCCAAAATTATCGTTGATAACTTTAGCTATAGGAGCTAAGCAATTTGTAGTACATGATGCATTTGACACTATAGTATCAGAAGCATTAATCTTGTGGTTATTTACACCCATTACAAACATTGGAGCATCTTTAGATGGTGCAGAAATTGCCACTTTTTTAGCGCCAGCTTCAATATGGTAATTTGCAGTTTCTAATGTTTTAAATATTCCTGTGCATTCTGCAACCACATCCACACCAACTTCATTCCATTTTAAGTTTTTAGGATCACGTTCTGCAGTAACTCTAATCGTTTTTCCATTTACTTTAAGGTTTCCGGCTTTAATTTCTATTTTACCATCAAAACGTCCATGAACAGAATCATATTTTAACAGGTATGCTAAATGTTCAACATCTAACAAATCATTTATTGCAACTACATCTAAGTTATTTCTTTTAAAAGTTTCTCTAAAAACGAGTCTTCCTATTCTTCCGAATCCGTTAATTCCTATTTTTATTTTTGACATATTTTTGTTTCAATTTTTTATGTTGTCATTATATCTGACACACGTAATAGTTCTAAATTTATTGCTGATTTTCCTTTTATTGCTTTTTCTAAAGGTGTCAGTTCCATTTTATTATCAAGAAGCCCAACCATAAAATTAGTTTTTCCTTCTAATAAAGTTTCTACAGCCTTAACTCCCATTCTACTTGCCAATACACGATCAAAACATGAAGGACTTCCGCCACGCTGTATATGACCCAAAACTGAGACACGAACGTCATAATCTGGCATGTTTTCATCTACATAATCTTTAAGTTCAAATACGTTTTTGCCAATTTTATCTCCTTCAGCTACAACCACGATACTTGATGATTTCCCAGATTGTTTACTTCGCTTTAAAGAGTCTAAAAGCCTATCTAAACCTAAATCTTCTTCAGGAATCAGGATTTCTTCGGCTCCAGCTCCAACTCCTGCATTTAATGCAATATGTCCAGCATCACGACCCATAACTTCAACAAAAAACAATCGGTTATGTGAACTCGCTGTATCTCTTATTTTATCGATGGCTTCAACTACTGTATTTAATGCTGTATCGTATCCTAGCGTGTGCGTGGTACCAAAAATATCGTTATCAATAGTTCCCGGAATTCCAATAACTGGGAAATTATATTCTTCATTAAAAATGAGTGCTCCTGTAAATGTTCCATCACCACCAATGGTTACCAAAGCATCTACTCCAGCATTTACTAAACTCTCGTGTGCTTTTTTACGACCTTCCTTGGTTCTAAACTCATTTGAACGTGCAGATTTTAAAACGGTTCCTCCTTTATTGATAATGCCTTTTACACTACGAGCGTTCATTTCTTTAAAATCTCCTTCTATGACACCATCAAAACCTCTATAAATACCAACGCATTCAATATTATGATAAGCACAGGTACGAACTACAGACCGAATTGCAGCATTCATTCCTGGAGCATCGCCACCAGAAGTCATGACTCCGATTTTTTTTATATTTTTTGGCATTTTTACTTTTTGAAAGAGTAAAACTAATAAACTAAAACTACAAAAAAGCTAAGTTTTATCATATTTTAACTAAAACATAAAACTCAAACGTTTTCGTTAAAAATAATTTACTAACAATCTATAAATTGTTTGATTTTTGAACGTTCGTTGAATCTTTTTTCTTGAAGGTGTTGAATTCTGAAAGCGGATTATCTCTTTCTTTAGCTTTCTTATTAGATGTTTTATTTGTTGTGTCTTCTCTTTTCTTGAAAAGTTTCTGGAAGAGTTCATTCAAATTGTCAAACTCTACATTGTATGAAAGTCCTAAGCCCTGTGTATAGCCAATTTGTTCTCCAAAATTCTGGATGCTATTTTCCCTGTTGAAGAATTTTAATGAGAGTGTTCTATCTTCGTTAAGCAATACTTCTACTTCAAAATCTCCAGCAATCACAGTTTCGCTTACACCTCCAATTGGCACACCTACTTTACCATTGATAAGTACACGATCACTAAGTTTTGTAGATAGTGTAACACCTACTCTACTGTCTGTTTCATAATTAGGGTTGTTTTCGCCTAATTTTAAATCTATACCAATATCTAATTTTCCGTTTTCAGATGATATGATATCATTAAGCATCGTTGTTACTCTACCGGAAACCAAGCCAATTGCATCCTGTGAATCAAAACTAAGTTCGCTTCTAAATGATCCTGTAGCCAACAAGGATAAGGCTTGAAATTGTTTAGCATCTTTATCGCTTAATCTATATTCAAGCTCAGATTTAATTGTAGAGTTTACGTTAGGGAACACTAAATCAAAATCTAATGTTGGTAGTTCTAACCTTTCGGTTAAATGAATTTTCACTTCAACAGGAATACTCTGATTTGTAGGATTATCTAATAGGATTGACGGATTTGCATTAATATTGTCGTGTATAGCTTCTATGTTTATTTCTGCTTGCAAAGGGCTACCTTCCCAGACAAGCGTACCTCCAGGAACTACTTTAAAGTCTTTTTGAATAACACCTCCATAAATAAAATTGTAAGTTCCTTCTGAAATAATAAAGTCACCATACATATTAAATCTACCATTGGTATTTATCTGTGCCAGCAAACCTCCATTACCACGACCTCTAATTGTACTGCCAGAGTTCCTGTCCATTACAATTTCAATTTCAGCGTTTTCATTAACGGTTAAATCGAAATCCATTTCCAATCCTGAAATTTCGTTAGTTACAAGTGTTTCTCCACGTAACTTTGCTTCTTTTTCTTCTGGACTTAAAAAACGTATATATGAATTATCACCCAACGATTCTGTGTCATTCAGCGGAATTTTAAATACTGTGCCTTCTTCAGTACTAACATCTGCTTTAATAATAAGTTGGTTTGTTGGTCCTGCTATATTTATATCACCATCTACAAAGGCGGTACCATAATAAAGAGCATCTTCGCTATCTTGTGTATTGAGCACCAGCAGTCTATCAGAGTCTATATCAAGATTAAGTGACCAGTTTGAAAAATTTACATGGTTTATTGTACCACTTAAATTAGCTCGTGAGAAAAATTCTGTATCTGTTAATTCTGTACTTTCAAAAATAAAGCTCTGTCCTTGTAATTTAACTATTGTTTCATCTTCAAAGCCATAATTTACGTTTAAATAAGGAATTGCTAGACCACCATCATCCATAACGAGTTCACCATTTATTTGAGGTCTATCAAGTTTTCCGTTTACTCTTGCATTTCCAGTTACATAACCACGAATGTCTGTTATAACGCCATCTCCAAATGGGTTTAGTGGCTCTAAAATAAAATCTTGAAAATCAACTTCTAAGTCTATATTTGAATTCTTTCCAACAACATCCAAATTTCCAACTATTGAAAGCGATTGATTGCTATCTTCTTTTAGAGAAATATTGACATCGTAATTGGTAAGGGTTTGGTTACCTACAATATTGGCTCTAAAGCTTCCAAGATTATTATCATTAACCTTAAAATTATCAATTGTAATATCAGACTCAGGAATATAATTGCCATTTTGCTGCCTAATGTTAACAACACCATTAATATTTCCAGCTAGTAGAAGGTCTTGAATGTCTGGTGTTACTTTAGCGAGGTCAACATCCTGAAAATCTAAATTGATGTTTTTGGTATCATCTCCTTGTATGATGCCTGAAAGCTTTATGGACTCATCATTATGAGTCATCATAATATCTCTGATATCAAAATTGTTAAATGATCTGTCAAATACAATTTTATTATCCTTGTTTCTATCTTCATTAATATACCAGAGGTTTTCTTTAAAATTGATCTCAGAGTTTTTAAAACCAATCACAGATTTATTTTCTTCATTAATGGTATAAAATAAATTCATATCAAATTGATCTCTATTGGTTTTGCCTCCTTTAAATTCAGATCTAATGAATAGAGTATCATTTAAAGTAACATTAATCAAACTGAATTTTGAAACATCGTAGTACTTGGTATCAATACTGTCAATCTCAACATACGTGTTATATAACGGGTTTTTGTTGTTGAGCCTTAATTCAATATTATTAGCGAAATTTTCTGCGAAACTAATTTTTGGAGACTTAAAAATCATATTGAATTCTTTCGCATCACTTTCTATACGTCCTCTAAAAAAAGTGTTACTACCAAGTTTTAGATCTGGATAAAACACTTCGGCAATTTTATTATAGATTTTAAAATTGAAATCGATGTACTGATTACTATCAATTAAATGCGGATTATAATTGGTATAAATATTTCCTAACGAATTTTCAACAAGCTTAGCTACATTACTTATTTTGAATTTCCCTTTCATAGTGCCTTCAATGATATCAGGAGAGTTTACATGTAGTGTTCGTTCCCCATTGTCAAAACTTGATGATATGGCAAAATCTTTAAAGTAATACTCGTCATTTTGGTTGGTGTAAAGTGTGTTTTGAAAGGTGATGTTGCCATAAGCATCATCAATACTAGTGCCTTTCATATTCATTTTCACCAATCCTTTAAAGACTGAAATACTATCCTTTTTAACAAAATTTAATGCATTGAGGTTAACATGATTAACATTTGCTGTAAAGTCGTAATTGTTTTCTTTTTCAGAAAAATTAACCAAACCTGTAAATGTGAAATCCAGGTTTTCTTCTTTAGCTGTTAAATCTCCATTGAAAACTTTATTTTTAACTGTTCCGTTAACATCAATATTTGAATAGTAATAATCATTGTAATTTAAGCCGTAGATATCACCTTTTATATGTGTATTTAAATTATCTAAAGTGAAGCCTTTTCCATCAACATCAACATTTAATGATACCTTGCCAATTTTTGGATCGTTAAGGATGTTACCAAGTATGAACTCATCAAATATGATATTTCCCTTGTAAGATGCATTATCTATATCGTTAACATCATGCAATTCCAATTCAGCTAAAATAATTCCCAAATCGGTCTGAACATCAACGTTAGCGTCAATATTGGCAGCAGTTATTTTGGTTGTTCCTTGAATATCAAATCGTCCTAATTTATCTAAAACTGAGGGTATGGAGTTACCAAGTACATTTGGCAAAAGTGCCTTTAAATCTGAATAGGTTGAAACTACTTTATTGAATCTACCATCCATTGAGAAATTTCCTGGTTCTTTGTTGAGTAGGTTTTTAAAATTTACATTACCATCAATAATGGTCTGCCTTGAGGTAGTAACATACAAGTCATTTGCTGTTAAATCATTTAATGTTCCAGTAAGCGTGGCTTTTATTCTAGCCACTTCATTAACACCAAATTCATTATAAAAAGTATTGAGCTCGTTTAAGGCAATTTTTGAATTATCAAAGTTTGCTATAAGTGCTACTCTATCTTCAAAAAACTGTAAATCTTCACGATCATACTTAAACTTTAAATCGCCATTAAGCTCAGAATTAGCTGTATTGATATGCAAATCATCAAAAACCATAGACGTTTTTGAGTATGAAAAGTTAGTGGTCATGTTTTGCACATTGACTCCTCTTGAATCTTTAAAGGTCAACTGATTAATACGAGCGCTTACTTTTGGACCCAGAATTAAAAAATTAGTAGCATTAATGTTTAGGTCATTAAACTTCAGAACATCAACGGTTTCTTTGTTTTCGTCACTCAGTTTAAATCTGCTGTTTATTATTGAAATATCACTTGATGATAGCAAGAATACGTTTTCAGAAGTACTCGGATTATCACTATCCAACTTATTTACAAACACATCAAGATTGGTTTGATCTTCTCCTTTATAGGTTTTAATATTCAAATTCATACCAATAATATCAACATCACCAAAGGCAAGTTTGTTTTGATATAACTTTCTAAAACTTAAAATAGAGGTATTGAGTTCAACAATATTTACTAAAGTATCTTTTTTGTAATCTTGAATATAAATGTTCTTGAGTTCGACGTCACCATTAAACTGAAGTCCTACTTTACCAATATTTATGTTTGTTTTATAAGTATCATTAACCCATTTTGTAGCTTTTTTACCAATAGAAGTTTGAACAGCAGGAATAGATAGTATTAGCACCAAAATGATGAACAATAGCAAAATTATTGCTATAAATTTCGATACTATTTTAAATGCTTTTTTGATATGTTCTTAAAGGTATAAAATTAATGTAAAAAATCTAATCATTTGAGTTTGTAAACCTATCAATTTATAGATGTGTTTTCAAGGTTCTCAACTATTTTTTTTATTTCTTTGCAATTGAGTTGAATAATGACCATTCAATGTCTTACTGCACAACAAAATTAAACAATTATTGTGCCTAAACTATGCTAATGAGTTCACAAAATATTTATGTTCTTGGAATTGAATCATCATGTGATGACACAGCTGCTTCGGTAATTCACAACGGAAAAGTTTTAAGCAATGTTGTAGCTAACCAAAAAATACATGAAGCCTATGGTGGTGTTGTACCAGAATTGGCGTCTAGAGCACATCAGCAAAATATAGTTCCAGTTGTACATCAAGCACTACAAAAGGCCAATATCACAAAAGAACAATTAAGTGCTGTAGCCTTTACTAGAGGTCCAGGTTTAATGGGTTCTTTGCTTGTTGGCACCTCTTTTGCGAAGTCATTGGCTTACGGACTTGATATTCCTTTAATTGAAGTGAATCACATGCAAGCACATATTTTGGCTCATTTTATTGAAGAGGAAGAGTTTGACAAACCAGAATTTCCGTTTTTGGCCATGACCATTTCTGGAGGACATACCCAAATTGTAAGAGTTGACAATTATTTTGATATGGAAGTCATTGGTGAAACCATTGATGATGCAGTTGGGGAAGCCTATGACAAAGCTGGTAAAACATTAGGATTAGGTTATCCTGCTGGACCAGAAATTGACAAGCGTGCACAACTTGGAAACCCAAAAGCGTTTCAATTTACCAAACCAAAAGTGGATGGTTTAAACTTTAGTTTTTCAGGATTAAAAACTGCTGTGCTTTACTTTGTCCAACGAGAAACTGAAAAGAATCCTGGGTTTGTAAATGACAATTTGAACGATATTTGTGCTTCACTACAATATACCATTATTGGCATTTTAATGGACAAAATAAAGCTTGCTGTAAAACAAACAGACATCAAACAAATTGCTATTGGTGGAGGCGTTTCAGCAAATTCTGGTATTAGAGCTGCTCTGACTTCAGGAGAAAAAAAGTTTGGTTGGAAAACCTTTATTCCAAAGTTTGAATACACTACAGACAATGCAGCGATGATTGCTATAGTTGGCTATTTAAAGTTTTTAGATGGTGATTTTGCAAAGCAAAATGTAACAGCTTCAGCAAGGTTGAAGATTTAGCATGAAAAAAATTAAGGTTCATCATTTATTTTGGCTTACTGCACTATTTTATATTATTCTCAGTTGTGCATGGTACAATAATGATGATGTCATTGATATTAATGTTCGTGATACCTATTTTGTTATTTCGAACTTTCATCTTGGAATATTTTTCACTCAAACTTTCTTCATTTTGGGTTTTATTTATTGGCTGTCGTTTAAGTCAAACCTTAAATTAATAAATGCTTTAACCAAAACTCATACTATTGTTACTATTGGAAGTGTATTTGCTTATTTCATAGGTTCTTATGTTTACGATTCAATATATAGCAATGAGTTTCCTTTATTTGATAATCAATCAAAATTTAATGTTTACACATTAATTTTAATAGTTCTTTCTGGATTAGCACAATTCGTTTTTATAATAAATATAGTCATCAGTTCTATTAATCGTTCTAAAAAATTCAAATAGCAAATTTAACTTTCTACCTAGTTGGGAATGTATTGTTAAAACATCTGTTAATAAACTTACAGCCCATTTTCCTATACAATTTCAAATTTTAGTTTCTTGCAAATTGTAATCATCAACCATAATCTATGCTAAAGTATTCGTTACTTGTTATTATTCTTTTCTTATCAGTCTCAATTTCGGCTCAAAAAGAACTTCAAAAGGAACTAGATTCTGTGACTACCATTGAAAAAGCGCAACGTTTTATTGATTCTAAAAATGGTAGAAAAAATAAAATCATCACTTTTAATGAAGAAAAGCACAAAACAAAACTTACTGAGGAACTTTTAAAACTCTCCAATGGAGGTCATAAAGTCATTAAAAGAGAAGGTGAAAATATTCACTACAAGATATTAGAGAAGAACGAAATTACTTATTATCGTGTGAGCTACATTCTTCTAGATGGCAAAGAGTTATCTATTAGCAGTATTGAAAATTTACGACCACAAATTATTGAAAAACACAAACGTGGAGTTCCTTTTAAAGATTTGGCTTTGCAATATTCAATGGATAACAACAAAAAACGTGGTGGTGATTCTGGTTGGTTTACTTATGGTGAAATGCTTCCGGAATTTGAACAACAAATCATGAATGACAATCACCAAAAAGATGATATCTTTACTGTAAATGTAGAGTCAAACCAATGGTATTATGTGGTAAAGAAAACGCATGACAAAAAAAGCATCAAAGAAATAAAAGTTCTAAAAGTTGTTGAAAGCACTAGATAATGCAGTTATTTTACAATCCTGATATAAGCGAAACCACTTCCTCTTTTACGTTTGATAAAGAAGAAAGCAAACATATTGTAAAAGTGTTGCGTAAATCTGTTGGTGATGTGTTACATATTACCAATGGAAAGGGTTGGTTGTTTGATGCCGAAATAATCCATGCTGACATTAAAAAATGCCAAGTAACTATCAGCAATGCTAAACAGCAACCGAAACGAAATTATAAATTGCATCTTGCTGTAGCTCCAACCAAAATGAACGATCGCTTTGAGTGGTTTTTGGAAAAAGCCACTGAAATTGGCATTGATATCATCACTCCTATTTTATGCGACCATAGTGAGCGTAAAGTCATTAAGCTAGATCGCTTTGAAAAGATACTGCAATCTGCCATGAAGCAGTCCTTGCAATGTTATTTGCCAACCATAAACGAACTGACACCTTTTAACACCTTTATCAATCAAGAATTTGAAGGCCATAAATTTATTGCTCATTGCGAAGATACTGATAGAAAATCATTGAAAAGTCAGTTGAAACTAAACCAGAATATTTTAATTTTAATTGGTCCAGAAGGCGATTTTAGTGTTAAAGAAATCGCGCAAGCGCTTCAAATTGGATTTAAACCTGTAACTTTGGGTAACACAAGATTGCGAACTGAAACTGCTGCTATTGCAGCTTGTCATAGTGTCGCTTACGTAAATGAATAATATGAAGGTTCTCTTTTCTCTTTTCTTTTTTCTTTTTTCTATAGTCTCCTTTTCACAAGACGTTGCTATTTTAAAATACAAAGGTGGAGGCGATTGGTACAGTAATCCTACAGCTTTACCAAACTTAATAGCGTATTGCAATGCGAACATCAATACCAAAATGAACCCAAAACCAGAAACGGTTGAAGCGGGAAGTATTGATATTTTTCAATATCCTTTTTTGCATATGACAGGTCATGGCAATGTGTTTTTTGATGATGACGATGCTGAAAATTTGCGTAATTACTTAATCTCTGGTGGATTTATTCATATTGATGACAATTACGGAATGCGACAGTATATTGAAAAAGAGTTAAAAAAAGTATTTCCAAATCAAGAATTGGTTGAAATCCCTGTCAATCACCCAATATTTAATATAGCCTATAAGTTTCCTGATGGATTACCAAAGATTCATGAACACGATGGTTTGCCTCCAAAAGCATTAGGTATTTTTCATGAAAGCAGATTGGTATTGCTCTTTACTTTTGAAAGTGATTTAGGAGATGGTTGGGAAGACCCTGAAGTCCATAACGACCCTGAAGCTGTGAGAGAGAAAGCCTTAAAAATGGGAGCCAATATTATTAAGTACGCTTTTGAGAATTAATCTACATTCGTAAATCAAAAATCGTCATTCTTTTGCAACTTAACCACTACAATACCAACTTCCAACAAAGAACATTTCCAATTACAGTGGTTTGTGATAATGTCACCAATGCACCAAACCTTGGTAGTTTGTTTAGAATCTGTGATGCTTTTGGCGTAAAAGAGCTTATCCTTTGTGGTTCTTACATTCCATTAGGTAGAAAAATGACGAAGACGTCCAGAGCCACTGAAAATGTTGTCAACTACCAAACTCGAGAACATGTTATAGATGTTGTCGCAGAGTTAAAGAGCAACAATTACTACTGTGTTGCTTTAGAAATTACTTCTATAAGTGAATCCATTCATAACTTCGGCTTTCCAAATAAACAACCTATTGCACTTATTGTTGGTGACGAGAATTTTGGTGTTTCAGACGATGTCTTAAAATTGTGTGATGCCATAATTCACATACCAATGTATGGACAAAACAGTAGCATGAATGTTGTTCAAGCAACAAATATTGCTCTTTATGAAATTACCAAGCAATTAATATAATCTGTTTTATATCTTTACGATATGAATTCAAAAGCCATTACTAACGGAATCTTAAAAGCTCTTGCTATTGTACTTGGCATTGCGCTACTACTCTACTTTTTATATAAAATTCAAGCTGTTATTGTCTATATAGCCATTGCAGCAGTTATATCACTTGTAGGAAGACCTATTGTGCTGTTTTTAAGACGAAAACTAAAATTTAACAATACAGTTGCAGTAGTTGTTACCATGGCTGTATTTATAGGACTCTTTATTGGTTTGGTTGGTTTGTTTATTCCTCTTATTACAAAGCAAGGACAAAATTTAGCCTTGTTAGATATTGACCAATTGCAAGCCAATATTGAAAATTTATATACTCAAGCTGTTGACTATTTTGAGTTTAATAATATTGATGTTGAAAAATCTATAAAAGAGTCTGAACTTCTGTCAAAATTAGATTACTCCATCATTCCAAACTTTTTTAATTCGTTTATTAGTGGACTTGGCAGCTTTAGCGTTGGGTTGTTTTCAGTGTTGTTTATTTCCTTCTTTTTCCTAAAGGACAGTAAGCTATTTGAAACAGGAATGCTAACCTTTGTTCCAGATGAAAAGGAATCACGTTGGAAAAATTCTTCAATAAAAATCAAGGATTTATTATCTCGTTATTTTGTTGGTCTTATTTTTCAAATACTCATCTTATTCGTCATTTACACCATAGGACTACTCATTATTGGTGTTGAAAACGCCATTGTTATTGCATTTTTATGTGCTTTGCTTAATCTCATTCCTTATGTTGGGCCATTAGTTGGTGGCTTTTTAATGCTAGCACTTACCATGACAAGCAATTTAGGAGCAAGTTTTAGTGATGTCATTCTACCTAAAACCTTTTGGGTATTTATCGTATTTCTTATTGGTCAGTTGGTCGATAATTTCTTTAGTCAGCCTTTTATTTTCTCTAAAAGTGTAAAATCACATCCTTTAGAAATTTTCTTGGTCATTCTAATTGCAGGCATTTTATTTGGCGTTGTTGGATTGATAGTTGCTATTCCAGCTTATACAGCCATAAAAGTTATTTTGAAGGAATTTCTAGCTGAAAATAAAATTGTAAAACGACTTACAAAAGACTTATAGTTTTACATTGAATAAACATATTTTAAATACTGTAAATCAAAAATTTATAAATGATAATTTAGATGCTGATATTGTTTCTTTATTACTAAGCAAAACTGATTTTGGAAATGTTGACATTAAAGAATTGGTAGAGCAAATTGAAGCCAAAAAAAAGTGCAAAAACAAACTTCCTACTTGGTACATTACTGAAAATATTTACTACCCAAACAAACTAAATATTGAGCAAACCTCCTCTGAAATAACAGCTCAATATAAATCAACATTAGTCAAAGGCAACTCAATAATTGACTTAACAGGAGGTTTTGGAGTCGATGCGTTTTATTTTTCAAAACAATTTAAAGATGTTATACATTGTGAACTGGATGCAAATCTTTCAGAAATAGTCGCGCATAATTTTAAAACACTTGAAGTTAATCAAATAAGCACTGTTACTATTGATGGTATTCATTATTTAAAGAATTCTGATGCTGTTTTTAATTGTATTTATATAGACCCTTCTAGGCGTCACGACAGCAAAGGCAAGGTCTTCTATTTAAAAGATTGCTTGCCTGATGTCACGGAGCATTTAGACTTACTATTTAAGCATTCAAAAACAATATTAATCAAGGCTTCGCCAATGCTTGATATTTCCATTGGATTAAGTGAATTGAAATGGGTTAAAGACATTCATGTGGTTGCTGTTGATAATGATGTTAAGGAACTACTGTTTCTGCTTGAAGCCAATTTTGAAAATGATGTTACCATAAAAACCATTAATCTCGTTGAAAATAACCATCAAGTATTTAATTTTAGAATATCAGAAGAAAAGCACTCAGAGCCTAGTTACAACTTACCAAAAAACTATTTATACGAGCCTAATAGTGCTATTATGAAAGCTGGAGCTTTTAACACAATTTCAAGTGCATTAAAGCTCTTTAAATTGCATAAACACTCTCATTTATATACCTCAGAAAAGGAGATTGAATTTCCTGGAAGGCGTTTTAAGGTTATAGACGTTTTGCCTTACTCAAAAAAGGTGATTGCCAAGCAATTTTCAAAAACCAAAGCTAATATCACTACGAGGAATTTTCCTGAAACAGTGGCTAAAATTAGAACGAAATTCAACATTAAAGATGGTGGTGATTCGTTTTTGTTTTTCACTACCAATGTAAACAATGAAAAGATTGTTATTGTCACTGAACAAATAAGAAAATAAATTCTATCTATTAATCTTAAAATTCTTCAAGTTAATATCGTCCAAGCCTTCTTCATCAAAAGGATATTCCATGTGATCTTGAATATTGTATAAAGAAATTAGTATAAACTGAGTTAATATAACCACGAAATAAGTAATCCAGATGGTGGTCTCTACCCCTACTTTGTTTATAATAGTTGGTGCGTATATTAATGGAAAAATATAAATAAATATAAGGCAGTAAGCCTTTAAACTTATGGGTGTACGATGTGTATGTATAGCCAGTAAATTTTCAATGGCTTCATGCATATCAAACATAAACCTGGTCACTTTGTCTTTGACGCTTTTTGAAAGCACATCTTTATTCTGCATAATAAAAAGATATACTTTGTTAGTCACAGCGTCCAGATTTTCAGTATTATGGTCGTAGTTTCTGAGATGATCCATTACTTTTTCACTAATTTCTTCTAAAATTGAATCTATTTCGGCTTGTTTTTCTTGACTTAAGCCCGTTGCTCCTAAAAAAAAGTAATGAACGGTTTTAACAGAACCTCTAAACTGGCTCAAGTGTTCCAAAGCTTTTTCACGTCTTCTAAAGGAACTTCTAATAGTAAAAACCAAAGGAAACACAATAGCTATACTTATTAACGTTAAGTCAATATTATAGTTTATGTTGTATTTATAGGCAATTATGGGAGTTATGATAGATATTGAAATGGCAACTAAAGTTCGATAATTAATTATCGCAACATATTGGTTCATTGTTAAGGAATATAAATTATTATATTTGTTAAAATAGAAACAATATTATGAATAAGCAAATAATTTGGTTTCTCCTTATCTTTCTAATTAGCCTTCCCACTCCTTTTAATGCTCAAAACTCTGCGGAATCTGAGTCTAATAAATCAGATTTAGGGTTGTTTGATGAGCAAAGTTTACTTTCTGTAAAGTTTAAATATTCGAACAAGGAATTAAAAAAAGAGACTAATGACAGTACTTACATAGCTTCAGAATTATCATACCAAAATGATGATGGCTCTTGGACGTCTTTAAATATTGATTTAAGAGCACGCGGAAATTTCAGACGAAACAACTGCTATTTTGTTCCTATAAAAATCAGTATTAAAAAGAAAGATTATAAGGACACCAAGTTTGATGGACACAAAAAACTAAAAATGGTAGTTCCTTGCTTATTGCAGAAAGACGGAAATGACAATGTTTTAAAAGAGTATTTAGCCTATAAATTTTATGAAATAATCTCTCCATATCACTTTAATACAAGACTCGTAAACCTTGAATTAACTGAACCTAGAGGCAGAAATGATAAAACACATAATGTAAAAGCCTTTTTAGTAGAAGATGATAAAAAAATTGCTAAGCAATTTGATGGTAAAGTTGTAGAACGTTCTATTCATCCTTTGGCTCAAGAGCAATTGAATTCGATTCGTTGTGAGTTTTTCCAGTTTATGATTGGTAATACAGATTTCTCAAACTTAGAACAGCATAACGCGACGCTGCTTTATGTTGACAAGGACATCTTCCCAATACCTTATGATTTTGATATGTCAGGCTTGGTAAATGCTAGTTATTCAACAGTTTCTGAAACTTTAAGCAGTCAAACCCGAATGACATCAGTTACACAAAGAATGTACAGAGGTTTTAAACGTAGTTCAGAACTCATAGAGCAAGTTCGCCAAGAATACATTGGCAAAAGAACTGAAATACTTCAAATGATAGAGAATTTAAAACCACAATTTGATAACGAGAGTGAATTTGAAAATGCAAAGAGCTTTATTCAAGACTTTTTTAATATCATTATGAATGACAGCCAATTTAAGTCAGAGATTTTAGATAATTTAAGGAGCTAAATTTTTCCCTTATAATACTCAAGTAATTTTACTCTAAGCAGATATTCATATTTAACGTTATTCAAGTTAATACGTGCATTCTCAAGATTATTTTTGCTAATAATATAATCCACACTATTATTCACACCATTTACAAATCTTACCTCGTTGATGCGCATAGATTCTTCATAAGCTTCAGCTTGTTGTTTTAACAGCTCAAATCGATCATAAGCAGCAATCATGTCTTTGTATGTTTGCTCAATGGCAGTACGAAGTTGCAGTTTTATGCGCTCTAATTCAATAGTGGCTTCTTCCTTTCTAATCTTTTCTAAAGCGACACTGTTTTTGGCGTTAAAGCCGTTAAATATTGGAACGCTCACTGAAATTCCAGCCGAGCTATTTAAGTTATTTTCAAATTGATCCTTATAAGAAATATCTTCAGGAGTAAAACTAGTTTGTTCACTCATAACTTGATAATCTTGCCCTCCAACAGTTACAAAATCACCTGTTTCAACAATGTTAGTTCCAGTTTCATTAAAAATACGTGCCGCACTTGAATAGTTTGTTCCAAGGTTAGCAAACAGTGATATTTCAGGAACATATAAAGATTTGGCTACTGACACACCTTTTTCAGCTGCTTGCAACCTATATTCACTTGCCTTAACAATGGCCATATTCTCTAAAGCCTGTGCATAAATATCTTTAAAAGATTCAGAGTAGATGTTTAAATCAACTGACATATCAATTGTAGCAATATCAAAATCAGCATCAGTATTTAAAAGTGACATTAGGTTTAATTTGGCGTCTTCATAGTTGTTTTTTGAGCTCACCAAATTGGCTTCATCATTGGCTTTTAGTCCTTGGAAATCTCTATAATCTGAAGGGTTTGCCATTTCTTCTTCAAACATTGATTTTAAACGATTCAGCTGTTCGTTGGTGTTTTCCATCCTGTTTTGAGCCAAAACATACAAATCCTTGGTATTCATCACTTGTAAATAAGCAAGCGTTACATTTAAAATTAAATTATACTTAGCATCTTCCTTTTCCATTTCCGAAGCTTGCATATTCAACTTTTGCTGCTTCCATCTATTGATTAACTGAAAACCATTAAAAACAGTGGCACCTAAGTTCAATCCAGCATTTGAAAAGGTCAACTCTTCATTGATGTAACTATTGGTAAAAGGATCAATACTTCTACCATTGGTTTTCCCAATGTTATAATTTCCGTTCAGTCTAGGCAATAACGCATTTTTGCTTTGCTTAAAATTAATGTTTGCCGATTCGGCACGAAGCTCTGCAGATTTTAAGTCAAGATTATTTAGTAAAGCTATATCAATACATTCCTGTAAATTGTAAGTAGGATTATTTGATTGTCCTGACACAGAAAACGTCTGAACAACTATAGCTATTATGAATATATATATGTTTCGCATTTGGTTTGTTTTATTTGTTATAATCATCACGAGCACCATCTAAAAGATGAATGGTTCGCTTTCCGTAACTTGCATTAGTTTCAGAGTGTGTTGCTTGAATTATGGTAACACCTTCTTCATTAAGTTGTTTAAATAGCTCCATAATTTCAAGGCTTTGTTTTGAATTTAAATTTCCTGTTGGCTCATCTGCTAAAATTAGTTTTGGTTTAGAAATTAATGCTCTGGCTATACCAACTAATTGTTGCTGTCCACCACTTAATTGAGAAGGAAATAAATCTTTTTTCCCAACAATGTTAAAGCGATCTAACATATCTGCTACTAAGGCTTTGCGCTCAGATGATTTCATTTTTTTGTACAACAAAGGTGTTTCAATATTTTCATAGACTGTGAGATCATCAATTAGATGATAAGCTTGAAACACAAATCCTATATATTCTTTATACAGATTGGCGCGATGCTTTTCTTTAAGCTGATGAACAGGTTCGTTAAGGAAATTATATTCACCTTCATTAAAACCATCCAACATTCCGATAACGTTTAATAATGTTGATTTTCCTGAACCAGATGGTCCCATTATGGAGATGAACTCGCCTTCTTCAACTTCAAGATCAATATCTTTTAGCAAGAAAATTCTCCTTCCTCCTGTGTTTACCCATTTAAATATACCTTCTAATTGTAATAACATGTTTTGTTCTTATTATTCAGTTCTTAAACTATTTACTGGATTTTTCATAGCAGTTGAAACGGTTCTGGCACTCATAATAATCAAAGCTATTAATACCATTCCTAATCCGCTTAAAGCGAAAATCCACCAACTTAAATTGGTTTTAAATGCAAAGTCTTGCAGCCAATTATTTAAACCATAATAAGCTAAAGGAGCAGCAATGATAAATGCAACACCTACCAATAGCAAGAACTCTTTGCAAAGCAATACATTGAGTTGTTTTAAACTAGCTCCTAAAATTTTTCTAATACCTATTTCTTTGGTTCTACGCTCTGTTGTATAAATAACAAGTCCTAATAATCCAAGACAACTAATTAAAACTGATAATCCCATGGCCCAACTGAGTAGCTTTGACAAACTTTTTTCTTGATTGTAAAATTGTTCAACAGTTTCATCCATAAAATTGATTTCAAAATCAGACTCAGGGTATATTTGCTTATAAGCGGTCTCTATCTTTGAAATTGTTTCAGACATACTATTGTCGCCATTATTGGCAAAAGCAAAATGTGTTACTCCATATGATGAATTTCCCCAATCTCCTACTAAAGCAAGTGGCTCGATTGGGTCTTTTAATGAACGTTGATTAAAATCTTTAACAACTCCAACTATAGGATACATGTTTTCACTCATTTTAATTTGCTCGCCTATGATTTCTTCAGGTTCATTATAACCTAAAATGTTCATAAATGTTTCATTTACAACTAACTCTCTTATTGTGTCGTTTAAATGCACACGACCAGCCAATAGTTCTATATCATATAAGTCTATATAATCTTTTCCACCTCTAAGCATTTGTAAAGGTGACTGTATTTCATTATTATCTTTTATGTAAGTAATTGTAGTAGAACTCATACTATTTGAAGCAGGAGTATCTCCACCACGAGCAATTTTAGATAGTTCAGGTATTTTCTTTAACTCTTGTTCAAAGCGAACTCGTTTGTCATGACTATCATTATACCAAGGTGAATTAACACTAGCAATGGCTTCTGTTTCAAAACCCATATCCTTATTCATCATAAAATGAATTTGTTTCGCAACCAATATGGTTGAAATGATAAAGACTTGAGCAATAGAGAACTGAAATACTGTTAAAAACCGTCGTAGTGCTGGCTTTCCAGTTGTATTTATTATTTGGTTTTTAAGCACCGAAATTGGTTGATATTGAGTTAATACCAAAGCAGGATACATACCTGACAAAAACGTTACTAAGATGATCAGTACAATGGCAAAACCAATTATCAAAGGATCTTTAAACAATGAGAATTCTAATCCTGAAGGAATAAAATCAGAGAATACTTGTAGTAGCCAATACGCTAAAACTACTGAAATTACAGCAGCAGCAATTGTAAGCAAAAATGTTTCTCCAAGAAATTGAAAAACGAGTTGTTTTTTAGAACTACCTAATGTTTTTCTAATCCCAATTTCTTTAGCTCTTTGATTTGCTTGTGCTGTATTTAAGTTGATGAAATTAATACAACCCAAAAGCAGTAAAAACAAAGCGATAAAACCAAGGCCAAGCATCACAGATTTGTCTGCTGGGCGACCACTGGAATTAAAAACACCATACTTTTGGTTAAAATGTAAGTCAGATAGTGGTTGTAAATAAAATTCACGCTTTCTATTAAACCTTATTTCATATTCTGAACGATGTTCAATTGCTAAATCATTAAGTTGCTTTGTAATAGCAGGAATGACAGAAGTACTTGCTGCTTTTATAAACAAAATATCAGACATACCCATTGGGATTATTTTTCTTGCACTAAAAGGGGGCAAAAT
>JAUIGO010000025.1 GCA_030429955.1 Bacteroidia bacterium | reverse complement strand
ACTCAGGCTTATAAGGGCCTTCGACCTCTACACCAATGTATTTAGCTTGATCTTCACGAAGTTCGGTTAACTCAACTCCAATTTTAGCTAAGTGCAATTTTGCAACCTTTTCGTCAAGATGTTTTGGCAACATATACACTTCGTTTTGGTAAGCATCTCTGTTTGTCCAAAGTTCTATTTGAGCCAAAGTTTGGTTTGTAAACGAGTTACTCATCACGAAACTTGGATGTCCTGTAGCACAACCTAAATTAACCAAACGACCTTGAGCCAAAATAATCACATCTTTTCCATCAATTGTGTATTTATCAACTTGTGGTTTAATGGTGTTTTTGGTGTTGCCATAGTTTTTATTTAACCAAGCCATATCAATTTCATTGTCAAAATGTCCAATGTTACAAACAATGGTTTTGTCTTTCATGGCTTCAAAATGTTGACCTTGAACGATATCTTTATTTCCAGTAGTCGTAATTACTATATCAGCGTTAGCAACAACAGTCTCTAGTTTTTTCACTTCAAAACCATCCATAGCTGCTTGTAATGCACAAATAGGATCAATTTCGGTAACTGTTACAATACTTCCAGCGCCTTTAAATGATGCTGCTGTACCTTTTCCAACATCGCCATAACCACAAACTACTACACGCTTTCCAGCTAGCATCACATCTGTAGCACGACGAATTGCATCAACAGCGCTTTCACGACAACCGTATTTATTATCAAATTTCGACTTTGTAACACTGTCGTTTACATTAATTGCTGGCATTGGCAACGTTCCTGCTTTCATGCGCTCATACAATCTATGAACACCTGTAGTTGTTTCTTCAGAAAGGCCATTAATTCCAGCAGCTAGTTCTGGATATTTATCTAAAACCATATTAGTCAAATCACCACCATCATCAAGAATCATGTTTAATGGTTTACGGTCTTCACCAAAAAACAAGGTTTGTTCAATACACCAATCAAATTCTTCTTCGGTCATGTCTTTCCAGGCATACACTGCAGTTCCTGTAGCAGCGATAGCAGCAGCAGCTTGATCTTGAGTTGAGAAAATATTACAAGAACTCCAAGTCACTTCTGCACCTAAAGCTTGTAAGGTTTCAATTAAAACAGCTGTTTGGATGGTCATGTGTAAGCAACCAGCGATACGAGCGCCTTTTAAAGGTTGTGAATCTTTGTACTCTTCACGAAGACTCATTAATCCTGGCATTTCAGCTTCGGCTAATTCAATTTCTTTTCTTCCCCAAGCCGCAAGCGACATATCTTTAACTTTGTTAGCTACGTAAGGAATTGTTTTTGTGTTCATATAAGTGTGTTTTTCTATTTGTTTTAAAGGTCACAACTTTGGGTTTGGAACTTAAAAATAGTTAAATTCGCTTAGCCAAAATTATTAATGAACCTTTAGCGCTGCAAAGATAACTATTAACTTTCAGATTATTAAATGCCACTTTATAAAACCTTTACTCCAAATTCACAAACTACTGTTAAAATCTGGAAAATTACAGAGTCGTTTGACGACTTAATGGCTGGTTTGGTTTTAAAACAAGAGAGTTCAGATCGTGTTTTAAGCATGAAAAGCGAATGGCATCAGCGTGGTTTTTTATGTGCAAGACACCTTCTTTTAGATTTAGGTTATACAGATCTAGATTTATATTATGACAATAATGGAAAACCTCACTTAAAAGATGGCAAGTGTATTTCAATTACACATTCTTTTTTATTTGTTGGTGTTATTGTGAGTGATGCTGAGGTTGGAATTGATATAGAAATGCAACGTGATAAAATAGCTCGAATTGCACCAAAGTTTATTGATTATGAGTTTAATTATTTGAAAAAGGACTCAGAAAATTACATTAATGAATTAACCATTATTTGGTGCATTAAAGAGTCACTCTACAAGTTATTTGCAACTCCTGGAATGGTTTTTAAGGATCATTTTTTAGTAATTCCTTTTATGATTCAAGACCATGAAACTGTGGCTTGGATAGATTTTGAAAATAAAAAATATCGCTACAATACTACTTTCTTGGAGTTTGAAGGGTTTACTTGTGCTTACGTTATTGCCTAAATGAAAAATCTCTACCAAGACATACTTGCATCAATTTCTCAAAAGAAAAAATTGTTAGCAGTTTTAATAGATCCTGATAAAATGGCCATTGAAATTGCATCTGGATTTATAGAAAATGTAAACAAATCTATAGCTACACATATTTTTATTGGTGGTAGTTCAGTAGCTGATAATGCTTCAGAAAAACTAGTAAAAGAAATCAAAAGTTTAACAGATTTACCTGTTATATTATTTCCAGGAGATGTCAATCAAATTACGAATAAAGCAGATGCTTTGCTTTTTTTATCACTAATTTCTGGAAGACATCCAGACTATTTAATTGGAAAGCATGTGGAGTCAATTTCTAAATTACGCAAATCCAATCTTGAGGTCATTCCAACAGGATATATATTGATTGAAAATGGCAAAGAAACGTCTGTACAAAAAGTTACATATACCATTCCAATGGCAAGACATAACATTCAAGCTATTTCAGATACAGCCAAAGCTGGTGAGTTACTAGGTATGAAGCTCATTTATCTGGAAGCAGGAAGTGGAGCAACACATCCAGTTAGTGAAGAGATAATTTCAATGGTAAAGCAAGATTTAGGCATTCCATTAATTGTTGGTGGCGGAATTAGAAGTAAGGATCAATTAGATAAAGCTTACAATGCAGGAGCAGACATGGTAGTAATTGGCACTGCTCTTGAATTGGATGAATCATTTTTTAATGAGTTATGAACGAGATAATAGACTTTTTTATTGAACCTTATAAAACAGCGACAACGCTAAACATTATCCTAGAGTTTGTTGCAGCAACCTTTGGAGTCATTAGCGTTATATTTGCAAAAAGAGAAAATATTTTAGTCTATCCAACAGGAATAATCAGTACAGGAATTTACGTGTATTTACTATCACAATGGAACTTATATGGCGATTTAATCATCAATATATATTATACCATAATGAGCATTTTCGGATGGTATATGTGGAGCAAAATAATTGATGATAAAAAAAATCACATTCCAATTTCAAGAACCACTTTAACAGACAAAATAAAAGCAATCGGTATTTTTGCATTCACTTCTATTTTTGTCATTTTTGTTTATCGTTATTATAATGTAATGCCAAACAATTTAGGCTTTTCAGAAAGCATAAATATTGCCTTTACAAATTTAACATCAGGACATATTGAAGATTTTAGAATAGCCACGCCTTTTCTAGATACATTTACAACAGGAATATTTTTTGCTGCTATGTGGCTCATGGCTTTAAAAAAGATTGAAAACTGGACACTCTGGATTATTGGGAACATTGTATCCATACCACTATATTTTGCAAAAGGTTATGGTTTCACAGGAATCCAATATTTAATATTTTTAATACTTGCCATTCAAGCATATAAACAATGGAAGAAAAGCTTAGACAACAACCGTCAAACTGTATAAAAGTAGTTCTATTTGGACCAGAATCGACAGGAAAAACAACCTTATCTATTCAGTTGGCAAGGCATTACAATTCAGTTTGGGTGCCTGAATATGCAAGAGAGTATTTACAAGATGTTTGGAACAATGAACGTAGAACATGCGAGTCAAAAGATTTGCTCCCAATTGCAATTGGGCAAATGAAACTTGAAAATTTACTTGCTAAAAAGACAGATTCGGTTTTAATTTGCGATACAGATTTGTTAGAAACCAAAGTATATTCCGAGGCATATTACTCTGGAACTTGCGACCCAGTTTTAGACAAATATGCAATTGAAAATACTTACGATTTATATTTTTTAACCTATATTGATGTGCCTTGGCAAGCAGATGATTTACGCGACAAACCCAATGAACGCGAGCGCATGTTTAAAGCTTTTGAACATGCATTAATTAAATATAACAGACCTTTTGTTTTGTTAAAAGGAAGTAAGAAAGAACGATTTGAAAAAGCAGTAAGGAATATTGATAAACTTATTAAAAAAAGAAAGTGAACTTTACCAAAAAAGACATACAGCAAATTGAAGCTAAAGGATTAACATTAGAACAAATTAAAGTCCAAATAGGCTTATTCAAAGCAGGCTTGCCCTTTTTGAATTTAAAGGATGCTGCAATAATTGGTAATGGTATTCAAAAATTGGAAGCGCCTGAAAAAGAAACTTATATCCAAAAATTTCAAGAAAGACGAAATAATATATCTATACTGAAATTTGTTCCAGCTTCAGGCGCAGCTACCAGAATGTTTAAATTTTTGTTTCAGTTTTTAGCAGAGTATAATCCTGAAAAGGAAAGCATCAATGCATATATCAATAAAAACAAAACCAAAGATTTATCCGTTTTTTTAATAGGCTTGGAAAAGTTGCCTTTTTTCGAACAGGTGATTCATAAAGTACATGAGAATGTGCCAAATTTTAATGAATTGAGTTATGATTCACAACGTGTTGAGTTTGTAAAAACAATGCTTGAAGAAACCCAGTTAAACTTAGCATTTTACCCAAAAGGATTATTGCCCTTTCATAGATATAAGCAAAACGTATCCACTGCTTTTGAAGAACATTTATTTGAAGCAGCTCTGTATGCTTCCTCAAACAATGTGGCTAATTTACATTTTACTATTTCTGAAAAACACAAGCATCGTTTTGATGAAGAATTTAAATTTATTGAAGAAGACGTTGAAGAACGAACCAATACAAAATTCAATATTACATTCTCCTACCAAAAAGAATCTACAGACACCATTGCTGTAACTCATAGGAATGAACCTTTTAGAGATGAAAATGGACAATTAGTATTTAGACCTTCAGGACATGGAGCCTTGATTCAAAATTTAAATGAACTTGATGCAGATATCATTTTTATAAAAAATATTGATAATGTTGTGGTTAAGAAATATAAAAATGAAGTTGCCGATTATAAAATGATGCTTGCTGGCTTTTTACTTGAAGTACAAGAGAAAACATTTCATTATCTAAAGCAATTAGATAAAAATCAAGTTTCAGAATCAGAACTCATTGAAATTGCCAACTTTGTTTCAAACAGACTCAATGTGTCTATTAGCAACGAATTTGAAAAATACTCTCTCAAGTATCAAATTAAGTATCTAAAAGATAAATTAAATAGACCTATCAGAGTTTGTGGTATGGTTAAAAATGAAGGTGAACCTGGAGGAGGACCGTTTTGGGTGAAAGATGAAAGTGGCACTGTTTCACTTCAAATAGTAGAGTCTGCTCAAGTAGATAAGAGTAGTAGGCACCAAAAAGAAATCATGAAAAACGCGACTCACTTCAATCCAGTAGATTTAGTTTGTGGTACCAAAAACTATCTTGACAAATCTTTTGACTTAACAAAGTTTATAGACCATAAAACAGCCTTTATATCCGAAAAAACAAAGTCAGGAAAAAACTTAAAAGCATTAGAACTTCCAGGACTATGGAATGGCGCTATGTCTAATTGGAATACCATATTTGTTGAGGTACCTTTGCGAACTTTCAATCCTGTAAAAACCGTCAATGATTTACTAAAACCTCCACATCAACTCACTTAATTTGGATGCAGAATTACTCATATCAGAAGTAACTTTAAAGGCCATTAGAAGTTCGGGAAGTGGAGGGCAAAACGTTAATAAAGTATCCACCAAAATAGAGCTTCAGTTTGATGTTGATGCTTCTAATGGATTGGATGATGAAGAAAAAATCTTATTAATTGGAAACTTAAATACAAGACTAACAAAGAACAATGTTTTAGTCCTACAATGTGATGAATCCCGAAGTCAGGTCAAAAACAAACAAATTGTAAAAGAACGGTTTTTAGAGATTATCAAAGAAGCATTAACCGTTCGGAAAGAACGCATTCCAACTAAAACACCAAAAGCCGTAAAACGGAAACGCTTAAAAAACAAAAAGCAAATTTCTAAAAAGAAAGCAAATAGAAAACCACCAGAAATTGAATAAAATAATTGCGATATATAATTTGTAATTCATAATTCATTTCTATCTTTGCTGCGTTCTCAAAAAAGGGGTGCTTGATTGATTGACGATTGATGATTAAAGATTGACGATTGATGAATATTAGGTTCAAAAATCAGAAATCAAAAATCAGAAATCAAAAATCCATTCGGCTGAGATCATACCCATTGAACCTAGAACAGGTAATGCTGTTTAGGAAACGAGCGTCAAGAAAAAGTCTAGTAGACATTTTTAGCGAGTGCGATTAGATTCATCAAGCATGATTTTTCGTATAAAGCTCAAGGTAAAACAATCAATTAACCAAGAATAATGACCTCTTTTTATTCGATTATAGTTTTAATCGTAATGAAAAATGTACTCTCTTTTTTGTCACTTCGAGCGCAGTCGAGAAGTCTTACAAAGCAATTTCTTTTTTACTTTTCTTTTTTACTTGTCACAATAAGTTTTGCTCAAGAAACACAACAAGATTCAACCAAAACAGAAACATTAGACGAAGTACTAGTCAAAGCTGTTCGTGTTAATGCCACATCACCAATAACACATTCAAACGTTACCAAAGAACAACTTGAAAAACGTAACCTAGGTCAAGATTTACCAATTCTTTTAAACTACTTGCCATCAGTTGTAACCACTTCTGATGCTGGAGCTGGCGTTGGTTATACAGGAATTCGTGTTCGCGGTGTCAGTGCACAATCTACTAATATTACCATTAACGGAATTCCCTATAATGATGCCGAATCTTTAGGAACGTTTTGGGTTAATTTAGGCGATTTTTCATCCTCAGTTGAAAGCTTGCAATTACAACGAGGTGTTGGTACATCAACAAATGGTTCAGGTGCTTTTGGCGCAAGTATCAATATTTTAACTGATGCCATTTCAGAAAAAGCGAATGCTGAAATTTCTAACACCTTTGGAAGCTATAACACCAGAAAACATAATGTGAAATTTAGCACAGGAAACGTTTTGGATGCTGAGCACAGTCGAAGCATTGAATTTGCTGGGCGTTTATCACAAATACAATCCGATGGTTATATAGACAGAGCTTCTTCAAACTTAAAATCATATTTTCTTCAAGGAAGTTATGTTGATGATAACACACTCATTAAAGCCATTACATTCAGTGGTCATGAAATCACCTATCAATCTTGGAATGGTTTGGAGGATTTAGATTTACTGGAAAATGACAGAACCTTTAACACTGCTGGAATGTACACTGATGAGAATGGAGATGTTCAGTTTTATGATAACGAGGTTGATAATTACAAGCAAAACCATTACCAATTGCATTGGAATGAACGCTTCAACAATAATTGGTCTACAAATCTAGCATTGAATTTTACACATGGTGAAGGCTTTTTTGAACAATATAAAGAAGACGAAGACTTTGCAGATTATAACTTAGAAGAAATCACCATTGGAGGCGAAACTATAAATACTACAGATTTAATAAGACGTCGTTGGTTAGACAATGACTTTTATGTTATTAATGCAAGTGCAAATTATAAGGATAATGTTTTTAATTCTACATTTGGAGGTTCATATAGCACCTATTCTGGAGATCATTTTGGAGAAATCATTTGGGCAAAATATGCAAGTGATAGCCAAATAAGAGATCGTTATTACAACGGAAATGGCACAAAAACAGACCTGAGTTTTTTTGCAAAAGGAACTTATCGTGTTAATGATAAAATTAGTTTGTTTGCCGACTTGCAAACCAGACACGTTAACTATAAAACCACAGGAACAAACTCAGATGTGATTGAATTTTTAGTGGATAAAAACTTTAATTTTTTCAATCCTAAAGCTGGAATAACCTATAAGTTAAATAACAATAACAGCTTGTATTTTTCTTATGCTAGAGCCAACAGAGAGCCAAATAGAGATGATTTAGAAAACAATGCCAATATAAAACCCGAACAGCTTAATGATTTTGAATTGGGCTGGAGACACAACTCAAACAAATTTAGAATTAACACTAATTTGTACTACATGCTGTATAATGAGCAGTTGGTACTAACAGGTGCTTTGGATGATGTTGGAAGCCCTTTACGTGACAATAGCGGAGATAGTTACCGATTAGGACTTGAAGTTGAAGCTGCTATTCAAATTTCTAATCAGTTTGCCATTCAGCCAAATTTTACTGTAAGTTCCAATAAAAATAAAGAAACGTTTTTTCAGAGAGATGGTGTTTTAGAGAACTTAGGTAAAACCAACATTTCTTTTTCACCTGAATTTATTGCAGCTAATGCTTTAGTATTTCAACCAAAGTCAAACATTCAATTATCATTTTTGAGCAAATATGTTGGAGAACAATTTATGGGCAATACAGATTCTGAGGCTTCAAAATTAGACAGCTATTTTGTAAATGACTTTAATGTTACCTATGAATTGAAACCAAAATCTGTATTTAATTCAATCGTATTAAGTGCCTTAGTAAATAACATTTTTGGAGAAAAGTATATCTCTAATGGCTATTACTACACCTATGATGATACTTGGTCCAATCCAGGAGAAACAACAACCATTGAAGGTGCTGGGTTTTATCCACAAGCAACAACTAATTTTTTAATTGGTGCTACATTGAAATTTTAATTCTATAATTTGATTTTAGTAAAGAAAGCGACTTTTATAAGGGTCGCTTTTTTAATTTGAAATAAATAGAATATCACCATTAAGCTCAGCACGATACGCTTTTAAGCCACAACGCAATTCTGAGTTTTCAAGGGGTTGTCCTGTAAACAAACTGTATTTATTAGCATCAGTACAACCACAAACACCTTCTAATCCAGAAATAGTTAAAATAGAGCAGCTATTTGGCTGGTGGTTTGGATCTGCAGCATCAAAAGCCACAAAACCTGTTCCAGTGTTGGTCACTATAAGTCCACCATTTCCTTCACCAGGAACATAAACAGGATTGCTGATGAAGTTCAAATCGCCATACTCAGGGAAGTTTAAATTTAAACCTCTACTCACACCAACATTTAGCAAAAAATTGCAGTTGTTATTGTTATCATCGTTTCTGCTACAACCAATAAAAGTCAATGTTATAAAAGAAATAAAAGCAATCTTTTTTATCATAAAATTTTGTTTTCAATTTACAATAATACACACTTGAAACTAATAATTTTGTATATTTGTCATACAATCTCGTGAAAACGGGATTTTTTGTGTTTATAGACCAAGCACATACTAATTAAACGATGAAGTTATGAGTAACGTATCTTATTACACTGCGGAAGGGTTAAAAAAATTACGAGATGAGTTAAGACAACTCAAAGATATAGAACGTCCAAAAGCATCACAAGCTATTGCAGATGCTAGAGATAAAGGTGATTTGAGTGAAAATGCTGAATATGATGCTGCAAAGGAAGCCCAAGGCATGCTAGAAATGAAAATTGCCAAATTAGAAGAAGTTTTAGCAGGAGCAAGATTGATTGATGAGTCACAATTGGATACATCTAAAGCACTTGTACTGTCTAAAGTTAAAATAAAAAACCAAACCAATGGTATGGAAATGACGTACACTTTGGTTGCAGATGGCGAAGCTGATTTGGCTTCAGGAAAAATATCTGTAAACTCACCTATTGGAAAAGGGTTACTTGGTAAATCTGTTGGTGAAGTTGCAGAAATAAAGGTGCCTAATGGCGTAATGAAATTTGATATTTTAGAAATATCCAGAGCATAATGGCAACCATTTTCACTAAAATAATCAACAAAGAAATCCCTTGCTATAAAGTAGCTGAAACTAATGATTTTTTGGCCTTTCTAGATATTAATCCAAATGCCAAAGGTCACACGCTTTGTATACCAAAAGTTGAGGTTGATAAAATTTTTGATTTAGATAAAGAAACATATAGTAATTTAATGGCATTTTCTAGATCGGTTGCTATTGCGATTAAAAAGACAATTCCTTGCAAACGAGTTGGGATGACTGTTATAGGTCTTGAGGTGCCTCATGCTCACGTACATTTAATTCCGTTAAATTCAATGGATGATGCTCGTTTTATTTCAAAAGAAAAGCTGACTCCTGAAGAATTTGAGGCTACTGCCAAAGCCATTGCAAGCCACATTGATTTTTAATTAAAAACACCAAAGATATAGAGTATTATCAAGAGTATTATAATATCTATGGTTGCGAAAATTATCCAAGCTCTTTTTTTAAGTTTTATTGATTTGGGTTTTGGTTCAAAGGTTTTTTTGTGATAATCAACAATACGATCAATTTCATCAGTCCATCTCACAGGATATATAGCTGTGTTGCAAGTAGTGCAATATAAATGATGCTTTGTATTATTGGTAATAGACTTATAAAGATTAGTTTCAACAAACTCTTGCTCAAAAGATAGTTTAAGCCCATCGTTTGAGTAGCATTCAGGACAATTGTTGTTTAATTTTACGGTTTTTAATGTGATATATTGCTTTTTCATTTGTTAATGATTAAGCTATTATTTTTAATGAAATTTGAATTGTTGTTCCTTTATTAAGTTCAGAGTGTAATACTTTAATTTTTCCTTGATGGTAATCTTCAATAATACGTCTGGAAAGCGATAAGCCCAATCCCCAACCTCTTTTTTTACTTGTATATCCTGGTTCAAATATTTTTTTAAAACGCGCTTTTGGGATTCCTTTTCCAGAATCAGTTACTTGTACGTAAACATTTTTATCAGAATTTGTAACTGTAATTTTTAGCTGCCCTTTGCCTTTCATGGCATCAATGGCATTTTTCACCAAATTCTCAATAGTCCAACTGTATAATTGGGCATTCAAATTTACGTAAAGAGGGTTGTCTGGAGCCTCAATTTCAAAGTCAATGAGTTTTGATGAACGTGCTTTTAAATAATCATAAGTATCTTGAGTTGCTGAAATAATATCAACTTTATCAAGTGTTGGTACTGATCCTATTTTGCTAAATCGATCAGTAATGGTTTGCAGTCTTTTAATGTCTTTTTCAATTTCTTTTAAATAGTCTGGATTTACATTTTCAGAGCGTAAAATTTCAGTCCAACCAACCATTGATGATAAAGGTGTGCCAATTTGATGCGCTGTTTCCTTTGCCATTCCTGTCCATAGTTTATTTTGAGCTGCTACTTTGGTACTTCGATAAAAAAAGTAAGCTACAGCTGCAAATAATATAATGATAAGAATAAGTGCTAAAGGGTAGTATTTAAGTTTATTTAGTAGTTCAGAATTACCATAAACAATGGTTCCAAAAATTGTGTCTTTATATCTAACTTCAATCGGTTTATTTTCTTTTTCAAACCTCACTTTAAGTTTTTCTAAATACGCTTGAGGGTTTCTAATATTTGTAGTGTCAATATTTCTAATGTTGAATATTTTGCCTTCATCATTAACTAAAATCATTGGAGTAGTAGTGTTGGTTTCCATAACTTGAGTAGTCAAACCACTTACATCAGCTTCTAAATCATTCATTCCTTCTAAGAAATCAGATTGAGCAAAAGACCAAGTTTGCATTTTGGTTCGCTCTTCGTGTTTAAACTTTTGAAAAAAATCGTAGGTGTTCCAAAGAATTAAAGAAATAATGATAAACGACGAAAGCACAATGATCCATCGAAAAATATTTTGATTTTTGGTTAGCATTTAAGAATTAAAATTTCAATTTTAAATATAATGCAATTATGTTAATATTATTGCGCAACTTGTTAGTAAAACTGTTTTTAGTTGCAATTCATTATGGTTAACTTTGCCCAAACTTGTTATTAATGACATCATTTGAACCTAAAGAGCTTTCTGTGCAAAAATTGCATGGTCTATTATTAAGTGCTGTGGCACCAAGGCCTATCGCCTTTGCAAGTACTATAGATGCTGAAGGAAACCCAAACCTTTCACCTTTTAGTTTTTTTAATGTGTTTAGTGCAAATCCACCAATTTTAGTGTTTTCACCTGCACGACGTGTCACCAACAATACAACAAAGCACACTTTAGAAAATGTAAAGCAAATTAAAGAATGTGTTATCAATGTGGTTAATTATGATCTTGTTCAGCAAGCGTCATTAAGCAGTACAGAATATCCAGAAGGTGTAAATGAGTTTGAGAAAGCAGGATTGACCATGGTAAAATCTGACCTTGTAAAACCTTTTAGAGTTGGTGAATCACCAGTACAGTTTGAGTGTAAGGTAAATGAAGTTATTGCATTAGGAGAAAATGGTGGAGCAGGAAATTTGGTTGTTTGCGAAGTTGTAAAACTTCACATTACTGAAGAAGTTTTAAATGCAGATGAAACTATAAACCAAGAAGCTTTGGATTTGGTAGCAAGAGCAGGCGGAAGTTATTACACAAGAGCCAATAAAGGTTTTTTTGAAATACCTAAACCTTTAAGAACTCTTGGTATTGGTGTTGATGCATTGCCTGAAAGCGTTAGAAATAGTATGATTTTAACTGGAAATGATTTAGGTATGCTTGGCAATGTGGAGTCATTACCTAACAAGAAAATTATAGAACAATTTGTGAATGAAGTGAGTGAGCATTATCCTAATATCAGAAAAATGACACATCGAGAAAAACATAAAATTGCTAAAAACTATCTAAGTTTTGGCGATGTTAATAGTGCATTAAAACTATTATTAAGTTAACTTTAAGCACTTAAAAATATCAAACAGAAATAAGATTTAAATAGATTAGAATGGAATTACAAGGAAGAATTAAATTAATTGGAGAAACACAAACATTTGGAACCAATGGTTTTCGTAAAAGAGAAGTGGTTGTAACAACTGAAGAGCAATATCCACAACACATTATGGTTGAATTTGTTCAAGATAAAACCGATTTATTGGATAGTTATCAAGTTGGTCAACAAGTAAAAATAAGTATCAACCTTAGAGGAAGGGAATGGACAAACCCTCAAGGTGAAGTGAAATATTTTAATTCTATTCAAGGATGGCGTATTGAAGCTTTACAACAAGACACTTCAAATGGAGATATTCCACCTGTTCCACCAATGGATGCTTTTGAACCAGCTGGAGATTTAAACGAAGATGATCACGACGATTTACCGTTTTAATAATACTTTATAACAAAACTTAAAGCCTCAACATAAATCATGTTGAGGCTTTTTTATTGCTTTAAAAATTGGTAATTTTCAATCCATGAATATCACCAGAACTGTAGAAACCATTTTCAGAAGGTATTTGCCATCACCTTTTACCATTGCCATTCTGTTAACTTTGTTAACTATACTTTTGGCATTGTTTTTAACAGAGCCTTCAAATAACGAAAACCATTTACTGAGCATATTATCGTTTTGGGAAGCTGGTATCTGGAACAATGACTTATTAGTGTTTGCCTATCAAATGATGCTCATTTTGGTATTAGGTCATGTGCTCGTACTTAGTAAACCAGCAAACAACCTTATTGTAAAACTCTCTAAAAACGTAACAAGCACCACAAGTGCAGTTGTTTTGGTGAGCATAACAACCATGTTGGCATCTTTTTTAAATTGGGGACTTGGACTCATTTTTGGTGCAATTTTAGCACGTAAAGTAGGTGAATATGCACAACAAAATAACATTCCGCTTAACTATCCTTTGGTTGGAGCATCAGGCTATATAGGTTTTATGGTCTGGCATGGAGGTATTAGTGGTTCGGCTCCAATTAAAGTGGCTGAAAGCAATCACATTTTAAATTTTATGGAAGGTGTTTCAACACCAGAAATGTTAAGTCAGATTCCAGAAAGTATAAGTTTTGACCAAACCATTTTTAGTTGGTGGAATTTAGTTTTGTTTGGTGTTTTGCTTATAGTTGTTCCTTTTGTTTTAAAACAAATCGCTAAATCTACACAACCAACCAATTTTAATTTACAAACTTATAATTTAGAAACCCATACATTAAAAGATATTGAAGGTGCAGAAAAGTTGGATTTCTCTAAAATTCTTGGAATAGGATTTGGAGTTATTCTCCTAGTTGCTTTTTTCTATCAGTATTGGAGTAACCTATTGAGTTTGAATATTACGCCTAATATGCTCAATTTTTTCATGTTGAGTTTAGCTATTATTTTACATAAAAACTTTAGTAATTTTTTAAATGCTTTAGAAGAAGCCATTAAAGGCACCTCAGGTATTTTGATTCAGTTCCCATTGTATTTTGGCATTATGGGAATCATGAAAAGTACAGGAATGGTTGTCATGATTTCAGATTTCTTTGTGTCCATAGCGACAGAAACCACGCTTCCAATCTTTACATTTTTTAGCGCTGGACTGGTCAATATTTTTGTACCTAGTGGTGGAGGTCAATGGGCAATTCAAGGGGCAATAGTAATAGAGTCTGCTTTAAAATTAGGAGTCCC
This sequence comes from Bacteroidia bacterium, assembly GCA_030429955.1. Classification (GTDB taxonomy): domain Bacteria; phylum Bacteroidota; class Bacteroidia; order Flavobacteriales; family Flavobacteriaceae; genus CAJQLB01. The sequence goes on along the minus strand of JAUIGO010000025.1, from coordinate 25,762 downwards.
TTTGCCAAAAGCCATAATGGCATTAGCTTATGGTGACCAAATAACCAACATGCTTCAACCTTTTTGGGCTTTACCGTTATTAGGCATTACAAAACTTAAGGCAAGAGAGATTTTGCCTTATACGTTAATAATAATGGTTGTTGGAATTGTTGTTTATGTATTAGGCTTATTACTATTTTAAATGTACCTACTAACTGATAAAATTGAGTTTCCTGATGTGAGCCTTGCTTCTTTTGATGGCTTATTGGCTTATGGTGGAGACTTGTCTGTAGAACGATTAATATTAGCCTACTCCAGAGGTGTTTTTCCTTGGTATGAAAAAGGTGAACCCATTTTATGGTGGTCACCAGATCCAAGATTTGTACTCTTTCCTGAAGAATTGAAAGTGTCAAAAAGTTTACAAAAAACAATTAAAAACAACGAGTTTAAAATAACTATGAATAAAGCCTTCAGAGATGTCATGACTTCGTGTGCACAAACTAAGAGAAAAGGACAACGTGGTACTTGGATAACTTCAGAAATGATTGAATCATATTGCAAATTGCATGAATTAGGTCTTGCAACATCTGTTGAGGTTTGGCAAAACAATAAGTTGGTTGGTGGACTTTATGGTATTGATTTAAACAATGGTGTGTTTTGTGGAGAAAGCATGTTTAGTCATGTTAGTAATGCGAGTAAAGTAGGTTTTGTAATTTTTATAGAAAATTCAAAATTTAAACTTATTGATTGTCAGTTACATACAAAACATTTAGAGAATTTTGGTGCAAAACATATATCCAGAGATAGTTTTATAAAATTATTAAATTGACTATTATCATAGATTGAAAATAAAAAATTGCAGATATTAGCAAAACATTATAGTAAAAGTAAATGCTTACAAAGGAAGATTTTAATCATTATGAAGACAAGGAAAAGTTTTTAGAGATCCTAAATAAAAAGGTAGCTAAAAACGAGTTGGCCGAGATCATTGAGAAAGCTGAATATGAAAAAGAACTTTTACAGCTTCAAGCAGAATTGGTAAACTTACAACGTTGGGTTGCAAAAAACAAAAGACGCGTTTGTGTTATTTTTGAAGGACGCGATGCAGCAGGAAAAGGAGGAGCTATCAGAAGGTTTACAGAGCATTTAAACCCTCGTTCAATGAGAGTTGTGGCTTTAACAAAACCAACTGAGGTCGAAAAAGGACAATGGTACTTTAGGCGCTATATTAAAGAGCTACCTGAACCTGGTGAAATAGTTTTTTTTGATAGAAGTTGGTACAATCGTGCTGTGGTTGAACCTGTTATGGGTTTTTGTACAGACACCCAATATGAAAAATTCATGGTTCAAGTCACAGAATTTGAACACATGCTGTATGAAGATGGCGTAGATATTGTTAAATTTTGGTTTTCTATCACAAAAGACGAACAAGCTAGACGATTTGAGTCGAGATTAAAAAATCCTTTAAAGCGCTGGAAATTTAGTCCAGTAGATAAAGAAGGACAAATACGTTGGGATGATTATACCTTTTATAAAGAACAAATGTTCAGTAAAACCCATACCACTTTTAGTCCTTGGATTCTTATTATAACAAACAATAAAAAGCAAGCACGACTAGAAAGTATGCGTTATTTACTATCTAAATTTGATTATGAAGGAAAGAGAAAATCGGGCTTAACCATGTTACGAGATCCAAATGTTGTTCAACGTTATCATAGAGCCATAAAATAATCTAATAGCATGACAGAATTAACCGCAAAAGATTTAAAGCTATTAAACTCTAAAAAAGGGATTAAGCAATTTTTGATGGACGAAAATTATTCTATCCCTAAAATACTTCGTTATGTGAAGTATGAAAACAAGCTAAAAGAATTACAGGAAGAACTCATAAAACTTCAAAAATGGGTAGGAGACCATGATGAAAAAGTAGTGATTCTTTTTGAGGGACGTGACGCTGCTGGTAAAGGTGGCGCCATTAGACGTGCTACAGAACATTTAAATCCTCGTGAGTTTAAAGTCGTTGCATTGCCAAAACCAACTGAAGATGAAAAAAGTCAATGGTACTTTCAACGTTATATCAACCATTTGCCTAAAAAGGGTAAAATTGTATTTTTTGACAGAAGCTGGTATAATCGTGCTGTTGTTGAACCAGTAAATGGATTCTGCACTCAAGAGGAGTATCATAGATTCATGAATCAGGTTAATGAATTTGAGCGCATGATTATTGAATCTGGAATCAGACTTATTAAATTTTATTTTTCTATTTCTAAAGATGAGCAAGCCGAACGTTTTGAAGATATTAAGAAAAGCCCAATAAAAAAATGGAAATTCAGCGCAGTTGATGCTAAAGCCCTTGAACTTTGGGATGATTATACAGATTATAAAACCAAAATGTTTAAAAAAACAAATACCGAATTGGCTCCTTGGATAATTATTAAGGCTAACAGAAAGAGCAAGGCAAGAATTGAAGCCATTCAAAAAATACTGGAATTAATTCCTTACGATGCCAAAGATTTAGAGGTCATAAAACCATTTGATTTTTAGACCTCGTTATATCTAAAACAAGTAATTTCATGGTCATTAACCATTCCTGTGGCTTGCATATGAGCATACATGACTGTTGTGCCAACAAACATAAAGCCTCGTTTCTTTAAATCTTTACTAATAGCATCACTTAAAAGCGTGTTCGCAGGAGCTTCTTTGTAATTTTTAATAGCATTTTTAATAGGTTTCCCATCAGTAAACTTCCAGATATAATTGTTAAAACTGCCAAATTCATCCTGAATTTTCATAAAGGCTTGAGCATTGGTAATGGTTGCCTTTATCTTTAATTTATTTCTAATGATTCCTGAATCCTGAAGTAAAGCATCAATTTTTTCTTGATTGTATTTGGCAATTTTTTTATAGTCAAAATTGTCAAGTGCATTTCTGAAATTTTCACGTTTACGCAAAATTGTAATCCAACTCAATCCAGCTTGAAAGGTTTCAAGAATTAAAAACTCAAATAAAACAGCATCATCATGCACAGGAACTCCCCATTCTGTATCGTGATAAGCTTCATAAAGAGTGTCACCAACACACCAACCACATCTTTGTTTATCGTCCATAGATTCAGTAAATTTTTGTTTAAACACTTGGCTCAATCATGACAAAAGTCATAAAATAATAAAAACCAAGGCATTAGTTTTACTGCTTTAAAGGTACAATTATGCAACAAATTATTAAGGAAAGTTTAAATAATAGTATTAACTACGCAGATTATTGTAGGTTGATGCATAAATTGGTTTTAGATAAGTTTACTACTGGAGATGATGTTTCAGAAGCAAACATTAACTATACAATGCTGAATGAAGCTCGAATGAGCAGATGGAACAAAAAACTTGAAATCACTGAAAGTGATAAGGCTATAATAAAAGAGTTTAGTACTGAAGTTATTTGGTTGGTCATTACCGAAAGTTGGTGTGGCGATGCAGCACATTTGTTGCCTGTAATAAATAAAGTAGCAGAGTTAAACGCAAACATTAATATGCGAATTGTGTTGCGTGATGACAATGAAAACCTAATGAATTTATTTTTGACCAATGGCAGCAAATCGGTTCCAAAATTGATAATGCTTGATACTAGGTCTTTAAAAGTATTGGGTGTTTATGGACCAAGGCCAAGTGCTGCGACCAAGATGGTTGACGATTATAAAAAAACACATGGTTCTGTAACTCCAGAGTTTAAAGAAGAATTACAACGTTGGTACAACAAAGATAAAGGGCAGACAGTTATTAAGGATTTAACAAAGTTGTTAAAAAAACAAACACCTAGTTTTTCCCTTTAAATATAAAACTTATAGTTCCTATTTGTGACGGTTTAGAACTATCTGAATTAAACAAGGATGCCTTTGCATATTCTATTGCAGTGTCAACCAAACAACCATTGTCTGTTGTAGAAGCTGAGCTGTTATAGGAAGCGTTTGTAACATTGCCTTCAGCATCAACAGTGATATTAATGACCACTTTTCCACCATTTTCGCATAAATAAATTGGTGGCGGAATTTCAATTTTTGTTCTATTAACCAATGAGTAGCTGATAGAGCTGTTTTTATTTATTCCACTTGAAGAAGGTGTTCGTTTTTTTTCAGAAGTCTTTGCAATAATGTCATTTATATTATCAAAAGTTTGAGCTTCTTCCTCGTTAGAAACAGATCTTGAAGAAGACAATTCATCATTTGTTTCAGTTTCTTCATTTACGGTTTCATTATTGTTTCGGTTTCGTATTTCTTCTAACTGCTCTTCAAAAGCCTTGTCTAGCTCATTGTTGTTTTCATTGTATGCTTGATTTGTGCTAGAAGTATTTAGCAAATTATCTAAGCTCTCTAAAATTTCCTGTAATTCCTCTTTTTCTTCCTCTTCAATAGGTTCGGGTTCCATTTCGTAAAAAGTTTCCGCAGCTAATTTAGATTTCTTTTTTATATGAAGTGTAAACGCTAAAAACACCACAACTGTTGATAATAAAGTTGTAGCAATCATAGCTTTGTATGTATTTGCAGTAGGCATTAATTTATAAACGTAATTATTTAATTTAGTGCGTTATATATACGTTAAAGTATAGAAAAAAGTTTAAAACCCAATGATATTGATGAAAATTTGAACCTATCATTTTGGCAAATTTGCAATAAACGTTTCAATTGTAACAGCATCATTAACTTTAAAATCACCAATTTTTGTACGACGTAATACTGATAAGTGTGCTCCAGAATTTAGGGCTTTCCCAAAATCGTTTGCTAATGATCGTATATAAGTGCCTTTGCTACAAACCACTCTAAAATCTACTTCATTGTTTTCAAATCTGGTAATTTCAAATTCTGAAATACTAACTTTTCTGGATTTTATCTCTACACTTTCGCCAGCTCTTGCAAATTCGTACAAACGTTTTCCGTCTTTTTTAATAGCTGAAAACACAGGTGGGAATTGGTCAATTTCACCAATAAATAATTTAGTTGCGCTTAAAACAGAATCTTTAGTAATATGACTTGTAGAAAATGTTTTGTCTATATCTGTTTCTAAGTCGTAAGAAGGTGTTGTGCTCCCTAATACAAACGTTCCTGTGTATTCTTTTTCTTGCCCTTGAAAGGTGTCAATCTGCTTGGTCATTTTTCCAGTGCAAATAACAACTAATCCTGTTGCTAGAGGGTCTAACGTTCCTGCATGCCCAACTTTTATTTTTTTAATGTTGAAGGCTTGCCTAATTTCCCAACGCAGTTTGTTTACTGCTTGAAAAGACGTCCAATGCAAGGGTTTGTCTATGAGTAATACTTGTCCTGATTGAAAGTCTTCAGCAGTTTTCATTTAATTCATTGAAGCATAAGTAATGGCAATGAGACCAATAACAATACAGTAAATAGAAAAATAGGTCAGTTTACTTTTTTTAACCAATTTAATCATTAATGTACATGCAAATAAGCCTGAAACAAATGCAGCAATAAATCCAGTAGAAAGAATTGTAAAATTTGAGCTTTCGTAAGTAAGTTCTCCGCTCAAAATATCTTTAGCAATTTTGCCAAATATTAAAGGGACAACCATTAAAAATGAAAATCGTGCAGCTTTAGCTTTATCGATTCCTATCAGTACAGACGTTGAAATGGTTGCGCCAGAGCGAGAGATGCCTGGAAGCATAGCAACAGCTTGTGCAAAACCAATAATTAAAGCATTTTTAAAACCTACTTTTTTATCAGTGTATTTTGCCCTGTCAGCCAAAAACAATAAAAATGCTGTTATGAGTAACATAAAGCCAACCAGCAGAATATTGCCACCAAAAAGTTCGGCCAATTCAGATTCATAGTTGTAGCCAATAAAAACAGCAGGAATCATTGACACAATAATTTTTGCTAAAAACTGCATCTCTTCATTCCATTGAAATTTCAGGATGCCTTTGGTAATTTCAAAAATATCTTTTCTAAACACAATCATAGTGCTAATTGCAGTTGCAAAATGCACAACTACATTAAAAAGCAAGCTTTCTTGTGGTATTGAATTATCGCCCAAAATTGCTTTACCAAGTTCTAAATGCCCACTTGATGACACTGGAAGAAACTCAGTAAGACCTTGTACAATACCTAGAATAATAGCGTCAATTATTTCCATGTGGCAAATGTATCAAAAAGCAATTGTGAAATTGAAATTTATTTTTCAGAATTTTCCTTATCAGGATTCAATAATATGGCGTAAATCTGAATACCAAAACCAATAAGTACTAAGGTTGGTGCTAAACGAATTCGTCTCCAACTAAAAATACTAGGATCAAAAACATTTGGGTCATCACTTCCTCCTCCAGACATTAAAATAAAACCTAGTGCAATAAAACCTAAACCAATAAACATCCATTTATAGTTTTTTTTGCCAAAAATAAAATTGTCTTTTGCGTCTTCTTTACGTTTTTGTTCTCCCATGTTAATCGAATTCAGTAAATATTATCTCATCACCAAATGCCATTTGCGCTATATGCTCTGATGTGCCAAACAACATCTTTGGTAAGTGCAAAGTAACGGTTTTATTTAAAACTTTAGCGTTAAGGGAATCTAAATTTAAGCCTTGTTGCAGTCCACGATTAATATAATAGTAATCTGTACCATCATCATGAAACACAATATCATAGGAAGATCCTTCAGTTATTTTTTTGATAGTAATTTCTAAAACTTCACATTCTTCAGGTTTTGGATTGTTAATTATACAAGATTGAAAAAGTGAAAATAGAGTAAGAAAAAGAACGATACGTTTCATTTCTAATATGTTGGTTTATTCAGAAAACGTAAATTGGATAAGTTTTATTTTTCAGATATATAGTAATTAGTAGTATAACTGATCTGTCTTTAAATTCAAGAAACGTTGTGTCGCAATATAAGTACTAATCCAAGTTATAACAACACCAAGTACAAACACACCCAAAAACAATCCACCAATCATTATTGGCTTGTTTAGTAATTGTAATTCAGAAAAGGTTTTGTCAACATAATAGAGTACAACTGCCATACCAATGAGTGCTAGAATAGCTCCAATGACACCTAGTTTAATGCTTTTCCAAATGAAAGGTCGTCTAATAAATTGTTTAGTAGCACCAACCATTTGCATGGTTTTTATGGTGAAACGTTTAGAGTAAATAGATAATCTTATCGAGCTGTTAATTAGCAATACTGCAATAAGAGTAAATAATCCACTGATGATTAAAACCCAAAGACTAATACGTTTTACGTTGCTATTCATCATAGATACCAAATCTTTATCATAACGAACTTCGGCAACAAATTTCTTGGTCATTGTGGCTTCAGAAATACTATCCAAACGTTGCTCAGTCACATAGTCTGCTTTTAAGTTTACATCAATAGAGTTCTGTAAAGGATTGTAACCAACATCATCCAAAAAGTCTTCACCATATTCATTTTGCATAAAAGCAGCAGCATCTTCTTTAGAGACATATTTGGTTTCTTTTATATATTTGGCAAGCATCAAACTTTTTTGCAACTGGTTGATTTCAACTTCTTTAGCATTGTCGTTAAGGTAAATGGTCATGACAACGCGTTCTTTAAAATTATCTGAAATGGTTTTAGCATTCAACACGAGCATTCCTAACAATCCTATTAAAAATAAGACCAATGCAATACTTAAAACCACTGAAAAATAAGAAGATATTAATCGGCGTTTTTGATGCTTTTCAAAAGATGAGCTCATAGCGTGTTTTAGTTGATGGTGTAAAAATAATAAAGTATCTCAAAAGAAACTTCAAAAGACAAAAGTCTTTTGATATCATTAATAATTGTCATTCCCACATATATATGAATCTGTTAAATTGAAATTCGTTTTATTCATTTAAATCGATTAATTTTGGTTGAAACTGTAATTAATAACTCAAAGATATGAACATTGTTGTATTTGGCGCTGGAGGAGTTGGTGGATATTTTGGAGGGAAACTAGCTCAAGCTGGTAATGATGTGACCTTTATTGCTCGAGGGAAACACTTGCAAGCGATTAAAAGTAACGGATTGCAAGTAAAAAGTATTCAAGGCAATTTTAAAGTACATCCAAAAGTGACAGATGATGTGGCTAGTATTAAACATCCAGATTTAGTCATTTTAGGTGTGAAATCTTGGCAAGTTGAAGACGTTGCTGTTCAGTTAAAACCCATTATTGGTGAAAAAACTATGGTATTACCTTTACAAAATGGCGCTGATAATGCAGATAAATTAAGAGAAGTGCTTCCTCATAAAAACGTTTTAGCTGGTCTATGTAAAATAGTGAGTCGTGTAGAATCACCAGGAATCATTGATCATTTTGCATTTGACCCTGAGATTGTTTTTGGCGAATACGATAATGAAAAATCAAAACGAGTTCAAAATGTATCAGCACTATTTGATAAAGCAGGAATAAAAAATAAAGTTTCAGATGATATCCATTTAGATATCTGGAAAAAATTTCTGTTTATAGCAACAGTAAGTGGTATTGGAGCCTTAACTCGAGTTGAGTTTGGAGTCATGAGAAATGACGAACACATCAGGCAAATCATGTACCAAACAGCTAACGAGATTGTGGCTGTCGCCAATGCAAAAGGGATTGCATTAACCAATGATGATATTGAAATGTTGCTTAAAGTAGTTGATAATTTAAATGCTAAAACAACAGCTTCCATGCAACGTGATATTATGGAAGGACGTCCAAGTGAACTTGATAATTTCAATGGTTACATAGTGAGACAAGGCAAAGAATTACACATTACAACACCTGCAAATAGTTTTACATACCATTGTTTATTGCCACAGGAAAAAAAGGCTAGAGGGTTAAGCTAATTTTGATTTTGGCTTTCGGCTAATTAAATACACTCCAGAAATCACCAACAAACAACTCAATATTTTAACCAAATTAATGTCTTGAGCATATTCCTCATGCATCAAGACATAAGCATAAACACTCACCATAATAAAACTTACAGCAGGTTGCAAATACACATAACTTCCATTAACGGAAGGTGCAACATAATTGAGCGCATAGATATTAAATAGATAGGCAAAAAATGTGGTAAATAAAACGACAAACCCAACAGCTAAATAGGTGTTTAAATCAAAAGCGGAGAAATCAGTTGCTAAAAAATCACCTATTCCAATTGGAAACATAAAGCAAAACCCAAACAGAAAAACCCAACTCACAACAGTTACGGAATTATATTTAGCCATCATTGGTTTTACAACAACCAAATACAAAGCATAAGAACATGTATTGATAAAAACAAAGAAATTACCAAGTGCAGAACTGGTTCCACTTGCAGTTTTACCATACCAAATTAATAACACAGCTCCAATAGCTCCAACGGTTAGTCCTAGTAATTTTTGAGCAGTTATTTTTTCTTTGAGAATGAGAGCGCTAAAAATCAAAACCATTACAGGAATTGAAGTAATAATAATTGAAGAATCAATTGGAGAGGTTAAATTTAAACCATGAAAAAAGAACAATTGATTAATGGCTACACCCAAGAGGCCACACAATATCAATCTTGGAAAATCTTTCCTCTCTATTTTGTCTTTTATAAATGACTTGATAATCCAAAACAAAATACCAGCGCCAACTACTCTAACAAAAATAAAAGCTGAAGGACCAATTTTTTCGGGCATAATGCCTTTGGCAATCATATGATTTGCGCCATAAATAATATTAGCTCCAAGTAATGCTAAATGTGCTTTATGAGTATTGGTTAGCAAAGAATGAGTTGGTTTAATTTGCTGTGAAAATACAAATTGCCTTTTAAAAAAAGTTTAAAAAAGTATAATAGTTGGGTTGCATTAATTTATTAGATGCAAACACTTTACTGTTTTCTTTATTAACCGTAAATTTGCGCTTTTAATTACCGAAAGCAATACGATGAAATACCATTTCAACGAGATAGAAGCCAAATGGCAAAAATATTGGGCAGACAACCAAACGTTTAAAGCTGAAAATAACTCAGAAAAGCCAAAATATTATGTGTTAGACATGTTTCCTTATCCATCTGGTGCAGGATTGCATGTTGGACATCCATTAGGTTATATTGCTAGTGATATTTATGCACGTTACAAACGTCATAAAGGGTTTAACGTGTTGCATCCTCAAGGTTATGATAGCTTTGGGTTACCTGCAGAACAGTATGCCATTCAAACTGGTCAACATCCTGCAATTACAACCGAAGAAAACATTAAAACCTATCGTCGTCAGTTGGACCAAATTGGTTTTTCGTTTGATTGGTCTCGTGAAGTCAGAACGTCTGATCCTAGTTATTACAAATGGACGCAATGGATTTTCATTCAACTGTTTAATTCGTGGTACAATAATGATGCTGATAAAGCTGAAAATATTTCAGAACTGATTAAAATTTTTGAAGCTGAAGGAAACGCAAATGTCAATGCTGAATGTGATGATGATGTAGAAGTATTTACAGCGAATGAATGGAACAACTTTTCATCAGAACAACAACAAGAAATTTTATTAAAATACAGATTAACATATTTAGCTGAAACCGAAGTGAATTGGTGTCCTGCTTTAGGAACAGTCTTAGCCAATGATGAAATTGTCAATGGTGTGTCTGAACGTGGTGGACATCCTGTTGTTCGCAAAAAAATGACACAATGGAGCATGCGGATTTCTGCTTATGCAGAACGCTTACTTCAAGGATTGGATACCATTGATTGGCCAGAACCTCTAAAAGAAATTCAGCGCAACTGGATTGGTCGCTCCGAAGGAGCAGTTGTAAAGTTTAAAGTTTTAAGTTCAACGTTAGGTAACCTTGAACCTGAAACCTTGAACAGTGAAAACTCTATCGAAGTTTTCACTACACGTCCTGATACTATTTTTGGAGTCTCCTTCATGACCTTAGCTCCAGAACATGAGTTGGTTTCAAAAATCACAACACCAGAACAAAAAGCTGAGGTTGAGGCTTATATTGAAGCAACTGCAAAACGCAGTGAACGCGATAGAATGGCAGATGTAAAAACCATTTCTGGGGCGTTTACAGGAGCTTATGCTGAACATCCTTTTAGCAAAAAACCAATTCCAATCTGGATTGGAGATTACGTGTTAGCTGGTTACGGAACAGGAGCAGTCATGTCTGTGCCTTGTGGTGACCAACGTGATTATGATTTTGCAAAACACTTTAATATTCCAATTCCGAATATTTTTGAAGGCGTCGATATTTCTGAAGAAGCCTTTGCAGATAAAGACAATACCATTATTGCAAATAGTGGATTTCTCAATGGACTTAACTATAAACAAGCAGTAAAAAGAGCTATTTATGAGCTTGAAAAATTAGGTCAAGGCAAAGGAAAAACCAATTACAGATTACGTGATGCGGTGTTTTCTCGTCAGCGTTATTGGGGCGAACCATTTCCAGTGTATTACGTCAATGGTATGCCACAAATGATTGATGCTGAGCACCTACCAATCACCTTGCCAGAAGTAGAAAAATATTTACCAACCGAAACTGGCGAACCACCTTTAGGAAACGCAACGGTTTGGGCTTGGGACACAAAAAATAATAAAGTAGTATCAAACAAACTTTGTCATGCTGAGCCTGTCGAAGCATCTCGTAATGGAGTTTATCCTCTTGAATTAAACACCATGCCTGGTTGGGCAGGAAGCTCACAGTATTTTAATCGATATATGGATCCTCATAATGAGGATGAGATTTTTTCTCAAGAAGCCATTAACTATTGGCAACAAGTCGATTTATACATTGGTGGAAGCGAACACGCCACAGGACATTTATTATACGCACGTTTCTGGCAAAAATTTATGTTTGATCTTGGTTTAGTGCCTCATGATGAGTTTGCTAAAAAGCTGATAAACCAAGGAATGATTTTAGGAGAAAGCGCATTTATCAACTGGTTTAAGTTGGAATTTGAAATAAGAATAAATTATAAGAGCAATGAAAATACTGTTGTTACTAATGAAGATGTTTCAATAGAAAAAATTATAGTATTAGAAACGGATTTTATTAATAATGATGAAGCTTTTGAAGAACCTTTAAGAGAAATAATTTCAGAAATTGAAGAAAATATACGTTCATCAAGAGAAACAAATCAATTAGATATTATTATTAAATCTCAAAAAAATGGGTTTGTTAATTCAATGCATGTTGATGTTTCATTGTTAAAAGGCACTTCAAATGAACTAGATATTGAAGCTTTTAAAGAATGGCGACCAATGTTTGACAATGCTTTTTTCTTTTCAAAAGAAAAAAACAAGTTTATTGTGTTGAGAAGTGTCGAAAAAATGTCTAAGTCCAAATATAATGTGGTTAATCCAGACAATATTTGTCATGAGTATGGAGCAGACAGCTTGCGCTTGTACGAAATGTTTCTTGGACCATTAGAACAATACAAGCCTTGGAATACTGCAGGAATCACAGGTGTACATAGTTTCCTTAAAAAATTATGGAAGTTGTATTTTGACGACAATGGGTTTAAAGTCACTGATGCTGTACCAACCAAAGACAGCTTAAAAACACTTCATAAAACCATTAAAAAAGTAGAAGAAGATATTGAGAATTTCTCGTTTAATACCTCAGTGTCTACCTTTATGATTGCAGTGAATGAGCTCACAGCGCAAAAGTGTACAAGCAGAGACATTTTAGAGCCTTTATTGGTTTTAATTTCTCCTTATGCACCACATATCGCTGAAGAATTATGGAATCAGTTAGGTCATAGTGAGTCTATCGCAACAGCTGATTTTCCAAAATTTGATGAAAGCCATTTGGTAGAAAGTACAAAAAATTACCCAATTTCATTTAATGGTAAAATGCGTTTCACTATGGAATTGCCTTTAGATTTAAGTAAAGATGACATTGAAGCAGCCGTTATGGCTCATGAAAAAACCAAAGAGCAGTTGCAAGGTCGTGAGCCTAAAAAAGTCATTATTGTTCCAGGTAAAATTGTAAACATTGTTGGGTAATGAATAAAAAACTCTCCTCCTTTTTAAGGAGGAGTGGCTTCATTTCTGTGAAACGAAATGAAGACGAGGTGGTTGATAACACTTCCGTCACTATGTGACACCTTCCCTTGAAAAGGGAAGGAAAACTAAGTATAGACTGACAAAATTTCTTAACGAATATTTGGCTCATTATTTGATTGATAAATATTACATTTACATTATTAAAATTAAAAACAAATGATTGGATATTATATATTAATTGGAGCGATTGCTCTGGTAAGTTGGTTAGTAAGTAATCAATTAAAACAAAAATTCGCAAAGTACTCTAAAGTACAGTTACGCAATGGTATGAGTGGTAAAGAAATTGCCGAAAAAATGTTGGCTGATAATGGTATTTATGATGTTGAGGTGATTTCAACTCCTGGACAATTAACAGACCACTATAACCCAAAAAACAAAACAGTTAACTTAAGTGAAGCGGTTTACAATCAGCGAAATGCAGCAGCAGCAGCTGTTGCAGCTCACGAATGTGGACATGCTGTGCAACATGCAACAGCTTATAGCTGGTTACAAATGCGTTCACAACTAGTTCCTGTTGTAAGTGTAACTTCTGGAATGTCTCAATGGCTAGTTTTTGGAGGGTTAATTCTCGGAGCTGCAGCAGGAGTTGGATTTGGTTATTGGGTTGCAGTTGCTGGTTTAGCTTTTATGGGTTTTGCAACCTTATTTAGCTTTATTACATTACCAGTCGAGTATGATGCTAGTAATAGAGCATTAGCTTGGTTAAAAGCAAAAAACATGGTTTCTCAAGAAGAATACAAAGGTTCTGAAGATGCACTTAAATGGGCTGCTAGAACTTATTTAGTGGCTGCTATTGGTGCGTTAGCATCATTATTATATTGGGCGCTTCAAGTGTTTGGTGGGAGAGATTAAATAGAAAGAACTTAAAATAATAGAAACCGAATGACGTGTTTAATAGCATATCATTCGGTTTTAATTTTTTAATTAGCATATTCTAGATTCTTGAACGAACCAATCATAGTGATTTCTCCAGTAGTACTATTGTTCGCTGTGATGTTAAATTCACCTGTAATTAAACGATAGTCGGAATCTGATGGGTTTTCTTTATTCGTTCCAATTGTTATAGTGCCACTTATTGCAGAATAAGTTAGCATTGATGCTTGATCTCTAATATTTGCAGATGTAATAAAACCATCTGTATCCATATTACCAACCTCTTTTATAACAGGACCATCTAATCCTCCAGTACTGTTAATAAATAAATTGATAGTGTTGTTATTAGCGTCAGTTACATCGATACGAAGTGAATTTCCAGAAATACCAATTTCGGCATGATAAAACCCTAAAGTTGATGAATAATTAGAGAAAGTACCACCATCAATAATTGCATTAAATTCGGCATTATCAGCAGGATTATCTTTGTTATCATCTTTACTGCAAGACATCATGACAATTGAGATAAACAAGAAAGACAAAATTTTAAGATTTTTCATTTTTATGGATTTATAAGGTTGTTTATCATCCATCGAAATAAAAAAATTATGTCATCAAATAAAAAAAAGTATTTTTCAAATCTTAATCTGCCTATCAATTTGTTGATCTAAAGAAATAAAGGTTTCGGTTCTGGAAACACCTGAAATAGTTTGAATATCTTTATTTAGAACTTGCATTAAATGTTCGTTGTCCTTGCATAAAATTTTAACCAAAATACTCCAATTTCCAGTTGTGTAGTGGCATTCTAAAACCTCAGGAATTTTTTTAAGTTGCCTTACGGCGTCAGGGTTGTTCATGGCTTTATCTAAAAAGATACCAACAAATGCCATGGTTGTATAGCCTAAAACTTTAGGGTTGATTACAAATTTTGAACCTGCTAATAAACCAGATTTTTCTAACTTTCGTAAACGTTGATGAATGGCTGCACCAGAAATTCCGACTTGGCGTGCAATTTCTAAAACAGGAGTTCTGGCATCTTCCATTAAGGCACGAAGTATTTTTTTATCAATACCATCTATCTGAACATTCTGGTTGATTACCTTCATTTTATTTTCTACTAAAAAATATTAGACGTTTAGTGGATTATAACCTAAATAAGGCACTTCTTTTTCCTGAAATTCTATTCCAAATTCTTTCAGCTCTTTTAAAATAGGTTCATAAACTTCTTTTGCAATTGGTATTTGCACTCCAGGAGTTTTTATTTTTCCGTTTAAAATAGCCAAGGTGGCTATGGCAACTGGTAAGCCAACCGTTTTTGACATGGCAGTATAGGTCTGATCTTCACCAATCGCTACCATAGTAGAGTCTATTTGATGTTTTTCGCCATTTAGTGCATAACCGAATTTGTGATACATCACAATCATGTCTTTATCATTTTCGTCTAAAGTCCAGCTATCCATAAGTATTTTTTGTAAAATTTCTGCTGGAGTGGCTTTAACAAGTCCAACCATTTTTTTGGGATTAAAAACATCCAATTCTTCTAACTTGTCCCATACAATATCATCTTGATCTATTTTTAATTGATGTCTAAACTTAAGTTCAACAGAATCGGTTGGACTATAAGGTAGAAAAGCATTTATAAAATCACGATAACTCATATTTTCACTATCATCAATAGTATAGCTGTCATCAGTCATTCCAAGCAATACAAACATTTGCCAGGCTCTACTAAACCCAACACGTCTCATAGTACCACGATACAATGTTTTGGCACTGTTAAGTCCGTAAGCACTTTGATATTTTAACGAGTCACGATTGGCATAAGCTTCAAAGCGACCATAACCTTCAACATCTAAAAACTCTGTACGTCTAAACAGACGATGATACGGAATATATTTATAAGTGCCTTCTTGTAAAAATTTGGCAGCACCACCTTGTCCAGCAACAACCACGTTTCTTGGATTCCAAGTGAATTTGTAATTCCATAGGTTATTATCGCTTTCAGGAGCTACTAAGCCACCAGTGAAAGATTCAAATAGTATAATTTCACCTCCTTTATCTCTAATATCATCAATAACTTGCATGGCACTCATGTGGTCTATTCCAGGATCTACACCAATTTCGTTCATAAAGACTAAGTTTTTGTTCTTAGCCGAAGAATCTAACGCCTGCATTTCCGGACTAACATAAGATGCTGTAACCATGTGTGTGCTATGAGTGACACAGTCTTTTGCAACTTCAATGTGCAATCTTGCAGGGAGCATTGATACAACTATGTCTGCAACTTTAATAGCATTGCTTCTGGATTCTTTATCAAAAACATCTAATGGAATAACATTGGCATGATCATGGTTTCCAATAAGTTTCCTAGCATTTTTTATATTAATATCTCCAATTGTGATATGTAAATCTTCAGCTTTAGCTTTGTCTAAAAAGTATTTTATTAAATAAGATGCAGATTTTCCTGCTCCAATTATTAATATGTTTCTCATAGTCAGTTTAGTTGTGTAATTTTGGATTTTTACACTACGAATGTAATAAATTGTAAGGGTTATAAAAACATAAATAAGATTTTAATATGAACAAGAAATTGCTGATTGCTGGAAGTATTTTAGGTTTAATATCCATTATTTTAGGAGCCTTTGCGTCACATGGCTTAGAAAATTTAGTAAACAACGATGCTATTGAAACGTTTCAAGTAGGTGTTCGTTACCAAATGTACCATGCTTTGTTGTTGCTGTTTGTTGGGACTGCTATCAAAATTCAGCACAAATCAAAAAAACGAATATTTTTTTTAACGGTTATAGGAGTTGTGTTCTTTTCAGGTTCTATTTATGGTCTTGCAACCAACGAACTTACAGCGTTTGATTTTAAAACGATTGGGTTTATAACTCCAATAGGTGGTTTATTGCTTATACTTTCTTGGCTAATAATGTTGCTGGATTTTTTAAAGTTAAAAGACGAATAATGTCAAATTTTTAAATATAAATTCTAATAAAATTTATATTTTTGCAGGATAAACAACACAATAAAATTATGGTGGATAACACCCAAGGCACGAAAACGATTTCGATAGAACAATACGGAATTAAGAACGCAAAGGTTAATTACCAATTATCACCAAACCAACTTCACGATAAAACAATTTCAAACAATCAAGGTGTAGAAGCATCATCAGGAGCGCTTGCTGTAAATACAGGAGAATTTACTGGTCGCTCACCTAAAGATCGTTTTATTGTAAAAGATGATATCACAAAGGATCGTGTTTGGTGGGGAAATATAAACATACCCTTTGAAAGTGATAAATTTGAAGCGCTTTACAAAAAGGTAACTGCATATTTGTCTGAAAAAGAAGTTTACGTAAGGGACTGTTACGCTTGTGCAGATTTAAACTACAAAACAAATATTCGTGTTATAAACGAATATCCTTGGAGTAATATGTTTGCTTACAATATGTTTTTAAGACCAAATGAGGACGAGCTTAAAAACTTTGACCCTGAATGGCTTGTGGTTAATGCGCCAGGTTTTATGGCAGATCCAGAAGCAGATGGCACACGTCAACATAATTTTGCCATCTTAGACTTTACCAAAAAAATTGCAATAATAGGAGGAACAGGATATACAGGCGAAATTAAAAAAGGAATATTCTCTGCACTGAACTTTGTACTTCCCGTATTTAAAAACACTTTACCAATGCACTGTAGTGCAAACGTAGGTAAAGATGGAGATACTGCAATTTTCTTTGGATTGTCAGGAACCGGAAAAACAACCTTGTCAACAGATCCTAACAGAAGTTTAATTGGCGATGATGAACATGGTTGGACTGCTGAAAACACAGTATTTAATTTTGAAGGAGGATGCTATGCAAAAGTTATTAATTTAACCAGAGATAGCGAACCAGAAATTTATGATGCCATAAAAAAAGGAGCCATACTTGAAAATGTGATTATGGACGCTAATGGCGAAGTAGATTTTACAGATACCTCCATTACACAAAACACAAGAGTAAGTTATCCAATTTACCATATTGAAAACATTAGAACACCATCAATAGGTGAGAATCCGAAAAACATTTTCTTTTTAACAGCAGATGCTTTTGGTGTATTGCCTCCAATTTCAAAATTAACACCTGGTCAGGCAGCCTATCATTTCATTTCAGGATACACTGCAAAAGTTGCTGGAACAGAAGCAGGAATAGATGAGCCATTGCCAAGTTTTTCAGCTTGTTTTGGAGCGCCTTTTATGCCTTTGCATCCTACAAAATATGCTGAGATGTTAAGTAAAAAAATGAAAGATACTGGTGTGAATGTTTGGTTGATAAACACTGGATGGACAGGTGGGCCTTATGGTGTTGGAAGCAGAATTAAGCTTAAATACACCAGAGCTATGATTACTGCAGCACTGAATGGTGATTTAGACAATGTATCACCTGAAACCTATAGAACACACTCTGTATTTGGATTGTTGCAACCAAGGTCTTGTCCTGGAGTACCAGACGAGGTATTAAGCTCAAGACAAACTTGGAACAATGATGAAAGCTATTATAAAACAGCATATAAATTGTCTGATTCTTTTAGAGAGAATTTTAAGAAATTTGAAGAGTTCGCAAATGCTGAGATTTTGGCTGGAGCACCAAATGTAAAATCTTAATAATTAAATTTATATAAACAAAAAGGGTGAAGATTTTATCTTCACCCTTTTTGTTTGCACTAAAATCGTGTGTTATTTTTTGTTTACACTTTCAATATATTTTTCTAAGGCCATTGTCATTGAAGGCGTTTCAGGAGTGGGTGCAGCAATATCTACACGTAACCCTTTATCTTCAACAGCTTTAATGGTTGTGTTTCCAAATACTGCAATGCGTGTGTTGTTTTGTTTGAAATCTGGGAAATTATGAAACAGTGAGTCTATTCCAGAAGGGCTAAAAAACACAAGTATGTCATAAAACACATTCTCTAAATCGGATAAATCACTTATAACAGTTCTGTAAAACGTAGATTTTTTCCACTTTATACCCAAATCATTTAAAATTTCAGGGACCTCAGGTTTTAACTTGTCAGTTGCGGGTAATAAAAATGACTCGTCTTTATACTTTTTAATAAGTGGAGACAGTTCAGCGAAAGTACGTTTGCCAACATAAATTTTACGCTTTCTATACACCACATATTTTTGCAAATAGTAAGCAACAGCTTCAGATTGACAAAAATATTTCATCGAGTCTGGAACCTTAAAACGCATTTCATCTGCCACTCTAAAAAAATGATCAACGGCATTTCTACTAGTCAGAATAATGGCAGAGTAGTTGTTTAAGTCTACTTTTTCCATACGTATTTCTTTGGCAGGAACACCTTCAACATGTATAAAAGGTCTAAAATCAATTTTTACCTTTTGTTTTTCTTGCAATTCAAAATATGGAGAATTTTCTACCTTAGGTTCAGGCTGAGAAACTAGAATGGTCTTCACTTTCATATGCTACTTGTAGTTTTGCTCTTACTAATTATTTAGAAATAGCTTATATAAAACTATATAAGGTGCAATTTCAAGTGCGCAAAGATACAAAATAAAATAGAACAAATTATTTAAAATTGTTTTTTGATGTGTTTTAACTGAAGTAATAAAACCAATTATATTTACGACTACTATGAGCCCAAAAACGATATAGATTATGGTGGTGTTAGGTTTTAATGCAAAAATCAATAAAATATTAATTGGCAGAAGGATTAAACCAACATAATTTTTATAATTGGTTTTTTGAAAAAGATAAGAATCTATAAGTGTATCAATGTCAAACAAACTACCAATTAACCGTTCTAATAAAATCTTTATTAAAATTATAGCCCCAATACCAACAAAGAATTTTATAAATAAAGGAAGATCGAAACTTAATGGTTCAACCAACGTGTTATAGCCAATTATTGAGAAAATACTTAATGAAATAATCAGATTAACAAATAGCAACGAGTCAAATTGATCAATAAATTTTTGTTCTCGTGCATAAATTTTTAAGTACTTGGAATTGCCAATAACCCATAAATAATCATTAAACCTATTGGAAAAAGCATATTTGGCAAACGCCAAAATACATAAGCTAAAAACAATTAAAATGGTAAACCATTCATTGGATATGATTTCTCTCAACATACTGCTAAATTATGAAGAATTATCTACAGATTTCACTTTGTTGTTTTCAATTTTAAATAAAAACAAAAAGTCAAGTTAAGTTCATAAAATTAATCCTGTAAATAACTTACTTTTGCTTAAAATTATGTTTTTAAATGAAGGATGCTGTTGTCATTATACCTACATATAATGAAATAGAAAATATTGAAACCATTATTCGTGCTGTTTTTAGTCAGGACAAAGCGTTTGATATTTTGGTGGTTGATGACAATTCGCCAGACTTGACAGCATTAAAAGTTAAAGAACTGCAAAACGAATTTCCAGAGCAATTGTTTTTGGAAATCAGGAAAGAAAAATCAGGATTAGGAACAGCTTATATTCATGGATTCAAATGGTGTTTAGATAAAGGTTACGATTATATTTTTGAAATGGATGCCGATTTCTCGCACAATCCAAAAGATTTACTTAGATTGTACAATACTTGTGCAACTGACGGCGCAGATGTTGCCATTGGCTCACGTTATATAAAAGGTGTCAACGTAGTGAATTGGCCTTTAGGAAGAGTCATCTTATCGTATCTAGCATCCATTTATGTACGAATTATTACAGGAATGCGCATTCGTGATACTACTGCGGGATTTGTTTGTTACAAGCGTAAAGTACTTGAAACACTGGATTTAGATCGTATTAAATTTGTTGGTTATGCCTTTCAAATAGAAATGAAATTTAAAGCCCATTTAAAACGTTTTAAAATTGTTGAAATTCCAGTTATTTTTACCGACCGAACAAAAGGAGAATCAAAATTGAGTGGAGGCATTATTTCTGAAGCCATTTTTGGAGTGATTAGTATGAAATTTAAGAGTTTATTCTCTAAAAGATAATATGAAAAACAAAGTAACACTTATAAAAAATGCCAGAATTGTAAATGAAGGCAAAATATTCAGTGGTGATATTCTTATTGAAAATGATTATATAAAAGAAGTTGCACCATCTATTAGCGCAAAATCATCAGATGTACATGTTTTTGATGCTGAAGATAATTACGTGCTTCCAGGCGTTATTGATGATCAGGTACACTTTAGAGAACCAGGATTAACACACAAGGCAGATATAGGGTCAGAATCAAAAGCTGCCGTTGCTGGAGGTATTACGTCTTTTATTGAAATGCCTAACACAAATCCGCAAACAACAACTATAGAAAAGTTGGAAGAGAAATTTGACATAGCAGCCAAAACATCTTGGGCGAACTACTCTTTTATGTTTGGAGGCACCAATGACAATTTGGATGAAATCTTAAAAGTTGACGCCAAAAATGTTGCAGCTTTAAAATTGTTTTTGGGTTCTTCAACAGGAAATATGCTGGTCGATAATCCTCAGGTTCTGGAAAAAATATTCAGTAGTACAGATTTGCTTATTGCTGTTCATTGTGAAGATGAGACAACAATTCAAAAGAACTTAAAAGAGCATATTGATAAATTTGGTGATGATATTCCTATGAAATACCATCCCGTTATTCGTAGTGAAGAAGCCTGTTATTTATCATCCTCAAAAGCCATTGAATTAGCTAAAAAAACTGGAGCACGATTGCATGTTTTTCATTTATCAACTGGCAAAGAAACCAATTTGTTCTCAAATAAGATACCTCTTAAAGATAAAAAAATCACAGCCGAAGTTTGTATACACCACCTTTGGTTTACAGATGAAGACTATGACAAAAAAGGCACATTAATAAAATGGAATCCTGCTGTTAAAACCCAAAAAGATAAGGATGCGCTTTGGAAAGCATTGCTGGATAATCGTATTGATGTGATTGCTACAGATCATGCACCACATACTTTAGAAGAAAAAAATAACGTTTATACAAAAGCACCTTCTGGTGGGCCGCTTGTTCAGCATGCTTTGGTAGCTATGTTAGAAGCACATCATCATGGTAAGATTTCTATTGAAAAAATAGTTGAAAAAATGTGCCATAATCCTGCAATTTTGTTTCAAGTTGAAAAAAGAGGCTATATTAAAGAAGGCTATTTTGCAGATTTAGTAGTTGTAGATTTAAACAATCCTTGGACTGTTAAAAAAGAAAATATTTTGTACAAATGTGGATGGTCACCATTTGAGGGTACCTCATTTAAATCAAGAATTACGCATACATTTGTTAATGGAAGCTTGGTATATAAAAACTTTAAGTTTTATGATGCAAATGCTGCCAAACGTCTAACTTTTAATAGATAATGAAGCATTTAGCTTACATATTGGTTTTATTGCTTATTGTTTCTTGTGGAGGCGAAGGTAAAAAAAGAATTAAAAAACCTGATGGCTTGATTGCAAAAGACAAAATGGTTGATATTATTTACGATATGTCTTTAATAAGTGCAGCCAAAGGTGTTAACAGAAAACTTATGGAGCAGCAAGGATTACATCCTGATGCTTATGTATATGAAAAACATGGTATTGATAGTACTCAATTTGCTCAAAGTAATGAATATTATGCGTTTGATTTAGATGCTTACGAAGAGATTTATAAAAAGGTGAAGGCTAAACTGGAGAAAAATAAAAAACACTATACAGATCTTGTTCAAGTTGAAGAAAAACAAAAAGACTCCCTTAATCAAGAACGCAGAAAAACAAGAGATTCGCTTAATGAAATGAGAAAAAGTCAAGGTAGTGCAACACCTCTTAATTTTGACAAAGCCAAGTTGAAGCCTATTGGTCAGATAAAAACTGTTGACTCGTTGAAGAAATCGCAGAATCGACAGAATTAAACTCATAATTCAAATCACGTTTAGTTTTTGAATTATCATAATTAGTGATACTCTGAATGGAGTTTACAGAGTGCCTCACCAATCGTCTGTGTTTCCCTTTAATTTTACTTCGTAACCAATCCATTCGCCAAGCAATTTGCAATAACAATGACGATGCTTTCTTCTTTGGAGGCTCAACATTTAACGCATTTGCAATTTTTGTAAAAAACGATTGAAATGTTAAGTTTTCAGCTATTACAATATAGCGTTCATTTTTTATGTTTCCTTCCATCAACTGAATCATAATATTGACAACATCATTAACATCAACATAGCCTGTTGTTCCTTTAGTATAATATTTCAAGCCTTTATAAATCCGTTTGAAAAAACTTCCACTGCCAAAACGCCAAAACCCTGGACCAATTATAACTCCTGGATTTACTATAACGACATCGAGACCTTCTTGGCAGCCTCTCCAAACTTCCATTTCAGCACCATATTTTGTAATGGCATAAACACTATGGTCATCATCTTTGTTCCAAGGAGATTCTTCGGTTATCAATTTATTAGAAAGCTCTTTGCCTATAGCCGCAATTGAACTGACGTAGCAGAGTTTTTTAATGTTATGAGAAACACATAAATTCACAACATTAGCTGTGCCTTCTATATTAATTTGTCGTAATGAATGATAATAATTAGGGTCAAATGAAATAAAAGCAGCGCAATGATATACATGAGTAATCTCATTAAAAGCTTCGGTAAGTTTTGGAATATCTGTAATATCACCTTCAACCCATTCAATTTTAGAAAAAAGTTCTTCTACGTTTTCAGTATAATATGAAAACACATGTTTTACAGCTTCAATTTTTTTCTGGGTTCTATAAATGGCTCTAACTCGATGTCCTTTTTGAGTCAGCTTAAAAAGTAAGTGACTACCAACGAGACCTGTTCCTCCTGTAACTAAAATCATAAAACTAAATTAGTGTTTTTTCTTTTCACGTCAGTACTTAAAAAATTATCTTTGCTCAAATTTAATGAAGTGATGATTAAAAATTTTATTGAAGAGCTTAAGTGGAGAGACATGATCCATGATGTAATGCCTGGAGCTGAAGAACATTTACAAGAAGCCATGCGAAGTGCTTATGTTGGTTTTGATCCTACTGCAGATTCTTTACATATTGGAAATTTAGTACCTATTATGTTGCTGGCACATTACCAACGTTGCGGACACAAACCTTATGCTTTGGTTGGTGGAGCAACTGGTATGATAGGTGATCCTTCAGGAAAATCAAGTGAACGAAATTTGCTTGATGAAGCAACGCTTCGTCATAATCAGGAAGCAATAAAAAAACAGTTGTCACACTTTTTAGATTTTGATGCTAAGGTTGAGAATAATGCAGTTTTAGTAAACAACTACGACTGGATGAAAGATTTCACATTTTTGGATTTTATTCGTGATGTTGGTAAGCATATTACTGTAAATTACATGATGGCAAAAGATTCTGTAAAGAACAGAATTTCTTCTGAGTCAACTGATGGTATGAGTTTTACGGAGTTTACGTATCAATTGGTTCAAGGTTATGATTTCTTACATTTATACCAAGCAAACGATTGTACCATACAAATGGGAGGAAGTGATCAATGGGGAAATATCACAACTGGAACAGAATTGATAAGACGCATTGGAAATGGCAAAGGTTTTGCTATTACGTGTCCATTAATTACAAAATCTGATGGATCTAAATTTGGTAAATCTGAAGGAGGTAATGTGTGGTTAGATGCCAATAGAACATCACCATATAAGTTTTATCAATATTGGTTGAACAGTAGTGATGAAGATGCCGAGAAGTACATTAAAATTTTCACCTTTTTAACTCAAGAAGAAGTTAAAGCCTTAATAAAGGAACATCAAGAAGCACCTCATTTAAGAATGCTTCAAAAGCGTTTAGCACAAGAGGTGACCACAATAGTACATTCGGTTGAAGATTTTGAAAATGCTGAAAAAGCATCCAATATTCTATTTAGTAAAACCTTTAAGCAAGACATAAAAACACTTAATGAGAAAACATTTTTAGATGTTTTTGAAGGTGTGCCTCAGGCTGAATTATCTAAGTCAGATTTTGCAGAAGGAATAGATATGATTGCAGCACTTTCTGCTCAAACCAATTTCTTAGCCTCAAATGGAGAAGCTAGAAGGGCTTTAAAAGAGAATTCCGTTTCAGTGAATAAAGAAAAAGTTACTGAAGATTATCAACTCACTTCAGACGACTTAATTAATGATAGATACATTATTATTAATAAAGGTAAGAAAAACACTTACATTATAAAAGTGGTATAAAACAAAACGCCTGATTCTCATCAGGCGTTTTTACTAACCAACCAACTAGAAGCTAATTTTTCTTTTCCATAGAATTATCATTCTATATTAAAATAGCTTCAAACATTTTGTCGCATTTTATGAGTTAACCTTTCAGAAAGGAGTCAAAGAATTTATACTTAAAGTACCATCAAATTGCAGCCTCTAATATCAGAGTTGTCAAAACGGCCAGCTACTTCAAAAGAATTATCTGTAAGCACTCTGCCTAAATCTTGAGTGGCAATAAAGGAACAGGAATTTATATTGGCTAAGTCAATAATGTTAATGCCACCTGTTTTCCCTTGCTGTTGTATGCTTAAAGCATCTTCAGTATCACGTGTTAAAACTTTCATCCATTTTGGACAGTTAAACAAGCCATTTCCCTTAGAATAAGCCTGACTTAACAACTCAGTCATTCCATATTCGCTGTGTATGTATTTGACACCAGCACTGGTATGCAGATAGCCAAGTTGGTTTCGAATGACATTGGTGTCGGCGACGATCTTCACCCCGCAGAACCTCTACGACGCTTTTCGTTTCGAACCTCCCGAATTGCTTTTTCCACGTCTGACGGTTTAAGGCCTTTCGCTTTGGCGTATTCGCGGCTCCTTTCCAGGATGCCTTCCATCTCCTCCATCGAAGGCGGTTGAATCATCTTTAGCATCACCGTATCTCCAACCGCGACC
>JAUIGO010000086.1 GCA_030429955.1 Bacteroidia bacterium | reverse complement strand
GTTCCAGTGATGGCACCAGAGCAGTTGTCAGTGGCAGTAGGAGCTGTTGCAGTGGCTGAACACTCACCAGTTATAGTTGGCAAAGTCGCTACATCAGGCACAGGCGCCGTCACATCATCAACGATAAATGTTTGCGTTTGCGTAGAAGTATTTCCGTTCCCATCATCATAGGTCCACGTGATGGTATATGTTCCTTGAGCGTTGTAAGTTAAAGGGTCGGTCGTTGTTCCAGTAATGGCACCAGAGCAGTTGTCAGTGGCAGTAGGAGCAGTAGCAGTAGCTGAACACTCACCAGTTATAGTTGGCAAAGTCGCCACATCAGGCACAGGCGCCTCATTATCTTGAACCGTAACATCAAAACTACAAGTTTGTCCTGTTGCAACATTACCTGCATCTCTTTCTTCATAAGTTACAGTGGTTACTCCATCAGGAAAAGTATCTCCATTGCCAAGAGCAGTTACGAGTACCATTGAACCACTAGGAATATCTGTTGTGGGTAATGCAAATGTTACAACAGCACCACAGGTTCCAGGATCTACATTAACTGAAAAACTTCCAGGGCAACTAATAATAGTACGAAAGTCAGAATTACTTGTTTGAGATATTTTAAAATCATTATTTTTATCATAAATCACCTCATCATCAACCAAAAAAGCTGTATATCGGTGATTTATATCCTGAAAATATTCTGAAATGTTATAGTTAGCAGCATTACTAATGCTTGAAATCAAAAACAATATTACAAATAGGTAGAAGTAATTTTTTTTCATAGTTAATGTATTACATACTATTATAGCCATCCATTTCATACTGTTTTTAACACAGAAAAATAGAATCGGCTTTTAAAAAATAATTGTTATGCTATTAACCATTACTTGAGGGAAGTGTAAAACTAAGCTATGTTTGATATTTATATAAAAATAATCGTTGAACTACAGTTATTTCCTTTATAAGCATAAAGTGTTTATAACTAACTTGTTAAAACACAAAAAAGAAGCTCTGTAAAGCTAGTAAATACAGTAATAGAAACTGTTAATTTTACTCTTTTGGTTTTTGTTCTAAGTACAAATTTGAGCCATAATGTTATCGCGTTTTGCAGTCCTTTTTACACTTATGCACTATGAAGCGAGATTCAAAATGCAGCGTATAAAAAAGCCTTGCACGAAAGTGCAAGGCTTTTACTGTTGTAGCGAGACCGAGATTTGAACTCGGGACCTCTGGGTTATGAATCCAACGCTCTAACCAACTGAGCTATCTCGCCAACTTTATGCGGCTGCAAATATAAAAACAAAATCCTTGTACGCAAATACTAAATCCCTAAATAATTCTTGAAAACTAAAAATTTAATGTATATATTACCAAACTAATAAAATATTAATATGGACGACAAAACTAAATTTGAATTAGAGTTTCCTATTCATGCTTCTCCGCAGCTATTATACCAGTATATATCAACACCTTCAGGACTGTCTGAATGGTTTGCAGATAATGTGAATTCTCGTGGTGAGATGTTTACATTTATTTGGGATGGAAGTGAAGAAAAAGCAAAGCTACTTATAAAAAAAAGTGGTGAACGCGTTAAATTTAAGTGGCAAAATGGCGATGACGACGCTTCATATTTTGAAATTAGAATTCAAGTTGACGATATTACAAAAGATGTGTCTTTAATGGTAACTGATTTTGCAGAAGAAGACGAAGTTGAAGAAACCAAAATGCTTTGGGAAAATCAGATTTCTGATTTGAAACAAGTTTTAGGTTCAGCATAAAATAATAATTTTTAAAAAAGTATATTTGTCCCAATTTATTGGGACTTTTTTTATGGTAAATATCAACGGACATATTATTAAAAATGATGACGCATCTATTTCAATTTTAAATAGAGGATTTAATTATGGCGATGCAGTTTTTGAAACAATAAAAGTTTCTCATGGTAAAATTCTGTTTTTGGAAGATCATTATTTTAGGTTAATGGCTTCAATGCGTATTCTTAGAATGGAAATTCCAATGAACTTCACCTTGGAGTTTTTTGAAAATGAAATTCTTAATTTAATAGAACACAATGATTTATCTGATAAAACCGTTCGGATAAAATGTATTATTTATAGAGGTACAAATGGGTTCTATTTGCCTGATAATAATAATGTTAAGTATGTAATAACAAGTAAAACTTTAAGTAATGAATTTTATTTGATTAATGATAATCAATACGTTGTTGATTTGTATAAAGATCATTATATTTTGGCAGATTTGTTATCTACACTAAAAACAAACAATCGAATAATCAATGTTACTGGAAGTATTTATGCCAATGAAAATGATTTGAATAATTGCCTACTATTAAACAATAATAAGAATGTTGTTGAAGGGTTGAATTCCAATATTTTTTTAGTAAAAGACAACACAATAAAAACACCACCTTTATCTGATGGATGTATAAAAGGTGTTATGCGGAAACAGATTATTGAAATTATAAAATTAATGCCTGATTTTACCTTTGAAGAAGCATCTATTTCACCATTTGAACTGCAAAAAGCAGATGAACTGTTTCTTACAAATGTGATTATGGGAATTCAACCCATAACAAAATATCGCAAAAAAGAGTTTGAAAGCAATATTTCCAAAAATTTATTGGGTAAATTGAATGTAAAAATCAGACTGTCCTAAAGTTTTTAGAATGTGTTAATTGAAGCTTGGATTTTCTGGAGCGTTGGACCAAATGCTATAATCTCCACCAAGTTCTAACATTTTTTCTTTCCAGAAAGCATCATCACTTTTTTCAATAATTGAATTTTTGTAAATGTTTTCAGTAACAATCCAAGTATTTGATATAAGCTCGGTTAATAACTGATTGGCATCCCAACCAGAATATCCCAAGAAAAAACGTATGTCTTTTTCATTAAGCTTGCCTTCGTTTATTAATTGTATAACGCTGTTAAAATCGCCTCCCCAAAAAATACCATTTGAAATTTCAATACTTTCAGGAATTAAATCAGGTATTTTATGAATAAAATATAAGTTGTCTTGTTCAACTGGACCACCATTATAAACGCGTAAAGGTGTTTCAATTTCTGGAAGTAAATCACTGATGGTATAATCCAACGGTTTGTTTAAAATAAAACCTACAGAACCTTTATCATTATGATCAGCCAAAAGAATTACAGACCTATTAAAAGATACATCGCCAAGTATTGAAGGTTCGGCAATTAAAAGATGTCCTTTTTCGGGGTTTAAGTTGGCCATAGCTTCGATTTATTATTAAATCTAATATAAATTTGTTTAATAAGCAAGTATTTTTATTTACTACAATTAAAAAAGGCTTGCTAACGCAAGCCTTTTAAAATAAAAATATGAGGTTATTAGTTTACAGCACTGCTTAAATCAGAACCTGCTTTAAACTTAACTACATTTTTAGCTTTAATTTTTATAGTTTTTCCAGTTTGAGGATTTCTTCCGTCTCTTGCTGCTCTTCTAGATACTGACCAAGAACCGAAACCTACTAAAGAAACTCTTTTTCCTTTTTGTAATGCACCTTCAATGTCAATTAACATAGAATCTAATGCTTTCTTAGCAGCTGCTTTAGTAATACCAGCATTTTCTGCCATTCCATTGATTAAATCTGTTTTGTTCATAAATTTAAATTTTAAATGATTATTATTTGGGTTAACGTTTATTGTTAAATCCTTTACAAATTTATCAGTATAATCCAATCACGCAAGTAATAGCAAGGGAAATGCACGTATTTGTTGATAACTTACGGCAATTGTTAATAACGAAGTGGTATTTTTGGTAAAATTTAAGAAATCAATGATAGTAAGGGTTTACAGCATTTTTGCTTCAGCATGAAATTCAAATCCATTAAGAAGTGATTTTACATCCATTTTCCGTTTTCCAGGCAGCTTAATTTCGTTTAATAAAATCATCCCATTTTTGGCTGCTACTTTAATATCCTGCTTATTGGTAATTAACATTCCAATAGAGTAATCATGGTTGCATTCAATAGCTTCAACGCTATAAACTTTTATATTTAATTCCTCATCACCATTTTTAAGCAAACACCAAGCTGCTGGATAAGGGTTCAATCCTCTTACTTGATTATAAATGTCTTTCACAGACCTATTCCAATCAATAAAACAATTGTCCTTATCTAGTTTATAAGCTGTTTTAATATCAGGATTGTCTTTTTGAGGTATGGTTGCTACATTGCCTTTTTGTATCAAATTCAGTGTATCTACCACAAGCTGACTTCCAATTTGCATTAATTTGTCATGAAGTTCTCCAGCAGTTTCTGTTTCTGATATTTCGACTTCTTTTTGAAGTATCATTTCTCCAGTATCAATCTTTTCATCAATAAAAAATGTAGAAACTCCTGTTTTTGTTTCACCATTTATAATAGCCCAATTTATTGGAGCTGCACCTCTATAATTTGGTAGGAGTGAAGCGTGTAAGTTAAAGGTGCCATATTCTGGCATTTGCCAAACTACTTTTGGTAACATCCTAAAGGCAACTACAACGTGTATATTTGCATTAAGAGCTTCTAATTGTGCAATAAAATTCTCGTTTTTAAGATTGGTTGGCTGTAGTGCTGTAAGGCCTTTTGATAATGCAAAGATTTTTACAGCAGATTGATTCAGTTGTCTGCCACGACCTGCAGGCTTGTCTGGAGCTGTAATAACACCAACAACATTAAAGCCGTTTGCTAATATTGCATCTAATGTGCTTACAGCAAATTCTGGTGTTCCCATAAATACTATTCGTAAATCTCTTTTCATATTAATTTATAGGTGTTATGATTGGTTAAAGTAATGGCTTCTCTTTCTAGTAGCAACTTTATAGCATTAGTTAATTCTTCTTCTTTTAATGATGATTGCTCCATAAGCTCTCTTGACGATAAATCATGTTGTTGTAAAAGCGAAATTACAACTTCAATGGCATTTGTTTGTGAATCTACATCAACCTTTTTGGTTTTACCAATACAAACAGAACAAATACCACAGGCTTCAGCTTTTGCTTCACCAAAATAGTTGAGTAATTGCTGACTTTTACAAAGAGAATCGTTTGAGATATAATTTATGATATCTTTTATCTGATTGACTTTTTGTTTGTTTTGAATTTCAATAGTGTTTGCAATTCTGTTGATGGTTTTATCATCTTCTCTTGGCTCAATAAAGGTGATTTCAGCATCTGTTTTTTTAAGGTTCAGAGCAATGATGCTGTCTTTTTCAAGTCTTTGCAACGTTTTAATTACTAAATCTTCAGAAACATTAGCTTTATCTGCAACCAAGAGTGTGTTAATTTTAACATCTTGATCAAAAATACCACCATAAGTTCGAAGTATTGACTTTATGATAATACTGATTTCTTGATTTTTTTCTAAATATTGAAACAACTCAGTATTAGAGACTAAAACTTGAACAGTCGAACGTCTTTTAAAATGCTGCGTCAAATTCAATACACTACTTCTGTCTAGGGCTAAAATGGCATTATAGGTTAAAACGGAATTGAATTCATAAGTTTTGCAAAAGGTGTTGAAGCTAAAGCTATAAGTGGTATAAGCACCTTCACCATAAGAGATTTGAAAATAGTTGCAAAGTTTTCTATAAACCAATTTAATGAAATCTACATCTGGTAACACACTTAAAAACTGGTTTTTAACTTTCTCCTCGTCATTCTTATTTTTTAGTATTACTGCAAATGCTTTGTCTCCATTTCTGCCTGCTCTTCCAGCCTCCTGAAAATAACTTTCTAGGCTGTCAGGTAAATCAACATGAATTACAGTTTTAACAACAGGTTTGTCTACTCCCATTCCAAACGCATTGGTAGCTACCATAACTTGTGTGCGATTGTTTAACCAATTTGAAAAATGAGCGTCTTTTTCTTTAGTAGATAATCCTCCGTGATAATAAGTGCTCGTAAAACCAAGGTTGTTTAATGTATTGCTAATTTCTAAGGTGCTTTTTCGGTTTCTGACATATATAATAGAGCTAGACGGGTTTTTCTTTAGGATTTGCTGAATTTTATAAAACTTATCCTCAGTTTCAAAAACCATATAAGCCAGGTTTTCTCTATAAAAGGACTGTTTGAATATTTTGGCATCAATAAAATCCAGTTCTTTTACAATATCATTAACCACTTCAGGTTTTGCCGAAGCAGTTAAAGCTATACAATTCACGCTAGGCTTTAATTCGCGTAGTATTGTGATGTTTTTATAAGCAGGACGAAAATCATTTCCCCATTGTGAGATGCAATGTGCTTCGTCTACAGCAATAAGATTAACATTCATTTGTCTAATTCTGTCCTGAATAATGTCTTGTTGTAGTCGTTCAGGAGAAAGATATAAAAACTTATAATTACCATAAATGCAATTATCTAAAAGCGTACTGAGCTCATCATATTTATAAGTACTTGTTAAGGCTATGGCTTTTATGTTTCGTTCTTTAAGTGCTGCAACCTGATCTTTCATCAAAGCAATTAAAGGTGACACGACAATGCAAATACCATCGTTGATTAAAGCAGGAATTTGAAAACAAAGCGATTTTCCGCCTCCAGTTGGCAATAGTGCAAAGGTATCGTCGCCATTTAGCACACTATTGATAATATCCTCTTGTAAAGGCTTGAAACTTGTAAAATTCCAGTATTGCTCTAATATTTGAAGAGGATGTTGCATCAAGAAGATTTAATACTGTTTAGGATAAAATCGGTTCGTTTTTTTAAGCTTTCAAAAGGAACATCAATTAAATTATAACCAAATTTTGAATACGTTTTTATAAGATGTTCATGAATTTCAATAGCTTGATCAAAACTCTCATAGCGTTCACTATCGCTTATATAAATCTCTTGCCAAGGCGCTAAAATAAATATTTGGTCATATCTATGTTCTTCACAAGCTTTTGTAAATTTATCAGGATAAGTATCACCAATAAAATCCAT
>JAUIGO010000024.1 GCA_030429955.1 Bacteroidia bacterium | reverse complement strand
AAAACCATATGAAGTTATCAGTATTGATTATGATAAGTTTAGCATTAACTGTTTTACAAAAGAATCAACATCTTCTCAAACAAAATTGAACTTTAGTAAAGATAAAAAAATAATTAATACTTCTCTTGTTTTTTCGTTATATGTAAAAGTAAAAGGTAAAGGACCTGCAAAACGTCTCGCTTCTTTCCAGTTTTCGAATGGCGATTTTTTTGGTAAAATTACTTCGCCATTTTCTGAGGTATCTATTTCTATCTTAAAGTTAGATTTGATAGATGTAATTTCTTTTTTGCCCTCATTAATGCTTTGGTTTATGTCTGTTGTCGTGTAGTTATAATGTGTAAAAATATTACCCATAAATTCCATTTTTCGCTTGTTGGTTTCTGACTTTATAATGTATAAACCACGTAATCGTTTCCCTTTATTGGTAGTGTAGCGCACAAAAATGCGAAAGCCAATTAAAAAGAAATCGTTTCCCATAAATTTTGGGAGTCCTTTTGGGCGCAAATCTTTTGTTTGAACCATTGCTACTGCAACAAAGGCATATTCATCTTTGAAAGTGTCTAACTCCAGGCATTCAGGAATTAGGCTTTTTAGTTCCTCTTTTGGTACTGCAAAAGTTAACACAAGCGAACTTTTAAAAAAGGCTTCGACAGCAAAAGGATGGTTTTTAAGAAATGACAGCATGTTTTTGGTTTTGTTTAAAGTATGAGTAGTAAACAATTGCGATAAATAATAAAGCGAATATTGAATTGAATTTTCCCCAAAGCAACAAATCTGGAGTAAGTATGATTTCTATAATGTTCATAGTTGCTACAATTACCATTTGGACAATGGCATTTAGTTTTGATTTGTAATTACTTAAAATCCAAACCGCCATTATAATTTCTAAAACTCCAATAATAACTGTAAATGTTTCTGAATTTTGATTTCCAATTATCCTTTCAACTATTTCTTGATGTCGTGGTACAAGATTCAACACTTTACAAAAAAGTCCGTTAACTAGCCAGACTGAAGCAATTAACAAGATGATGATTTTATTTGTGTTTGAACGAATCATATTATTTTAAACTTTCAGAAAAAATTGAAAGTATAGTTTAAATTTTTTTATTTAAGGAGTTTTATTATTGATTTTGTTAACCAGTTTTGTTTTTGAGTTACTAATTTGTTTAACATAGAATCTGCATTTAGCGTTAAGTCATGCAGTGCTTTTGTTTGTTTAATTAATTCTTTTGTTTTTTCAGTACCATCATCTTTAATAGAAGACACGTCGTTAAGGACTTTTATAACTGGTTGAATTTCTCTTCTGCTTCTCTCTTTTGCAATAATGCGAGTTAATTCTTGAACATCTTTTTCAGTAGTAAAAAACTCTTTTCGTTCTCCTGGTATAAGTTCTTTGGTTACAATTCCCCAATCCATAAGCTGCCTTAAATTCATACTTGTATTACCACGAGAAATTTTAAGCTCATCCATGATGTCTTCCATAGACAAAGGCTTGGTAGATATAAACAACAATGCTTGTATTTGAGCCATAGCCTTGTTAATTCCCCAAAGTGAACCTAAACTTCCCCAAGTACTAATAAACTTATCTTTTGCTTCTTCGTATTTCATGGTACAAATATATAATAATTTTTAAACTTTCAATAATTATTGAAAGTTTATATTATTTAGAATAGATGCTGAATCAAGTTCAGCATGACAAAAACTATCCAATCAACCCAGCACGCCTTAACAACGCTTCTGGTTTTGGTTCTTGACCTCTAAAACGTTTATACAATACCATTGGGTCTTCAGTGCCACCTTGAGACAATATATGTTCCTTAAATTTTTTGGCAACGGTTTTGTTGAAAATACCTTCTTCTTTAAAATACTCAAAGGCATCAGCATCCAATACTTCAGCCCATTTGTAACTGTAATAACCAGAGGAGTAACCGCCTTGAAATATATGCGCAAAGGCTGTGCTCATACAATTTTCAGCAACATCAGGATACAGCTGTGTGTCACCAAAGGCTTTTACTTCTTGCGCTTTTACGTCATTTATGTGTGAAGGATCTTGACCATGCCAACTCATGTCTAATAAGCCAAAACTTATTTGACGAAGGGTTTGCATGCCTTCTTGAAAGGTTGCAGATTCTTTAATTTTATTCACTAAATCCATCGGAATCATTTCATTGGTTTCGTAATGTTTGGCAAATAACTCTAGAGTTTCTTTTTCATAGCACCAGTTTTCCATCACTTGACTCGGTAGTTCTACAAAATCCCAATACACCGAAGTTCCAGATAAACTAGGATAGGTTGTATTGGCCAGCATACCATGTAGTGCATGACCAAACTCATGGAAAAGCGTGGTAACCTCATTAAAGGTAAGGAGCGAGGGTTTACTTTTTGTTGGTTTAGTAAAATTGCAAACAATAGACACGTGTGGTCGTTCTATTTCACCATTCTGAACGTATTGAGACTTGTAAGAGGTCATCCAAGCTCCATTACGTTTTCCAGGTCTCGGAAAAAAATCTGCGTAAAAAATAGATACTAATTGGCCTTCATTATCTGTTACTTTATAGGTCAAAACATCGTCGTGATACTTGTCAATAGTATCAATTTCTTCAAAGTTTAAATCAAAGAGTTTATTGGCAACTGTAAAAGCGCCATCAATCACGTTTTCAAGCTTGAAATATGGCTTTAGTTTTTCGTCATCTAAATCAAAAAGCTTTTGTTTGAGCTTTTCTGAATAGTAAGCTGAATCCCATTTTTGCAAGGCATCAATTTGATCTAATTCTTTAGCGAAATGTTCAAGCGTAGCAAACTCATCTTCAGCAGCTGGTTTTGCTTTTTCTAATAATTCATTTAAAAATCGCTCTACCTTTTCAGGAGTTTTGGCCATACGCTCTTCCAATACAAAATGAGCATGTGTTTTATAACCCAAAAGTTGCGCACGTTTAAAACGAAGATTGGCAATTTTAATAACAATGGCTTGGTTGTCCAGTTCGTCATTTTTAAAGGCTTTACTTCCAAAGGCTAGTGATAGTTTTTTCCGCAACTCACGATTGTCTGCATACGTCATAAATGGTATGTAACTTGGATAATCTAAAGTGATTAACCAACCATCTTTGTCTTTGCTTTCAGCGAGTTGTTTGGCTGCTTCTTTAGCACCTTCAGGCAAACCTGATAAGTCATTTTCGTTGGTAATGAGCATTTCAAACTTATTAGTTTCTGCTAATACATTCTCACCAAATTTTAGTTTTAGTTGACTTAACTCTTTATCTATAGCTCGTAATTGGTCCTTTTTATCGCTAGGAAGATTTGCACCATTTCTTGAAAAACTTTTATAGCGTTTGTCGAGTAATGTTTTTTGCTCTTCGGTTAGGTTTTTAGGCTTAGAGACGTAAACAGATTTTATTCGTTCGAATAAAGCTTCATTCAAAGTAATGTCATTGCCAAACTCCGAAAGTAAAGGTGATACTTCTTGTGCTATTTTTTGAATCTCATCATTAGTTTCAGCCGAATTTAGGTTGAAAAATATGCTTGAAATTCTATCTAATTCCTGTCCAGAAAATTCTAAGGCTTCAATGGTGTTTTCAAAAGTAGGATGATCTGCATTTTTAACAATTACATCAATTTCTTTTTTAGCTTTTTTAATGGCAGTTTTAAAAGAAGGGAGAAAATCTTCATTTTTAATTTTTGAAAATGGAGCAGTGTTATATGGTGTTGAAAAATGTTGATTTAGGATGGACATTATGGACTTTAAATTTTTTTAATAAATATTTATTAGAAATCGGATTACAAAAAAATAATATATGTAAGTTTTTTCTTTCTAACTCATTGATTTTATGAATAGTAATTAACAATTTATAGTTAATACTGAATATTTTTTTACTTTCGCTTTAGAATTTTTTAAAGAGAGTTTTACTCTTAAAAAATGGTTGATTAATAGCAATGTAAAACCTTGACTTCGGTCGAGGTTTTATTGTTTTATATTCTTGGCTGCATTAATCACTTTTACTTTCAAGCCTTCTTTATAGGCTTCAATTTTATCTAAAACACAAGTATCTGAAGTGCCAATAATTTGAGCTGCTAAAATACCTGCATTTTTGGCGCCATCTAAGGCTACTGTTGCCACAGGAACTCCTCCTGGCATCTGTAAAATGGATAATACAGAATCCCAACCATCAATAGAATTTCTTGATTTTACAGGAACTCCAATAACTGGTAATGGCGATAATGAAGCAATCATTCCAGGTAAATGTGCAGCACCACCAGCGCCTGCAATAATGACTTTTATACCTCGTTTATGAGCGTTCTTGCCATAATCAAACATTTTTTCAGGAGTTCTGTGTGCCGAAACAATATCAACTTCAACTTCAATATCAAATCCTTTTAAAATATCAATCGCTTCTTGCATAATCGGAAGGTCACTATCACTTCCCATAATAATTCCTACTTGTGCCATATTATTCGCTTATTACTTTAATCGTATTCTTTACCTTTTCTGCTATTTTTCGTGCTTCATTTATATCTTCATGAACAATGGTGACGTGACCCATTTTTCGGAAAGGTCGCGTTTGTTTTTTTCCGTAAATGTGAGGTGTCACACCATCCATTTCCATGATGGATTCGATATTTTTATACACTACGTTGCCAACATAATCTTCAGCACCAACCAAATTTACCATAATGCCTCCAACTTTACTGTCTGTTCTTCCTAAAGGTAAATTCAAAATAGCTCTTAAATGTTGTTCAAACTGTGATGTGTAACTCGCTTCAATGGTATGATGACCTGAATTGTGTGGTCTTGGAGCCACTTCGTTTATTAAAATCTCATCGTTTTCGGTCTGAAACATTTCAACAGCCAATAAACCAACATGATTAAACGCTGCTGATGTTTTTAAAGCAACTAATTCTGCTTTTAAAGCTATTTCTTTTGAGATTCTTGCAGGACAAATAACATATTCAACTTGATTGGCCTCAGG
Organism: Bacteroidia bacterium; assembly: GCA_030429955.1. Taxonomy (GTDB): domain Bacteria; phylum Bacteroidota; class Bacteroidia; order Flavobacteriales; family Flavobacteriaceae; genus CAJQLB01. The sequence continues at coordinate 36,199 of JAUIGO010000024.1, read as the reverse complement.
ATGAAACTCCATCTCTACAACAGGAAACACTTTTACTTTTCCTTCTACATTTCTAGCAACGATGACTGCCAATTCATTTTTAAAAGGCACGAGTGTTTCAGCAATACATTCACCTTTTGGTAAACCCTCTAAATCTGAAAAACATCTTACTACTTTTACACCATTGCCATCATAACCAAATTGAGCAGCTTTCCACACAAATGGAAATTCTAAACCTCCATTATTTATGGCATCTTCAATTTCTGAAAGATAAGCGAATCGGGAAAAAGGTGCAGTTGGTAAATTATGATCTACATAAAATAGTTTTTGCTTTGCCTTATTTTGTATGGTTCTCAATGTTTTTGATGATGGAAATACTTGTACGCCATCTTTTTCCAACTTTTCAAGAGCATCAACATTGACGTTTTCAATTTCAATAGTTAGTACATCTACTTTTTTTCCAAAATTATAAACTGTTTCAAAATCCATTAAATCCCCTAGGTAGAACTCATTACAAGCTATCTTGCAAGGCGCTTCGTTGCTAGGATCTAAAACACAAGTGTAAATGTCAAACTTTCTGGTATCGTTAAGCAACATTTTGCCTAATTGTCCTCCTCCAAGAATTCCTAGTTTGAAAGCAGACGAAAAGTAATTTTTTTTAATTGATTGACTCACAAGAACTGGTTTATACTGCAAAAATACACTTAAATATTAATTAGAGGTTAAAATCGCAAATCAAAAAATCGTTAAAACGTCATCAATTGTTTATCTTTGCACCTTTAAAATTGAATAAGTTGATAAAGCTTCATGATAAATATTTTAAGCCATTCATTTCTTCATCAGAAATAGATGCTGTTATAGCACGAATGGTCGATGAGATTTCTAAGGACTTAGGAGATGAAATCCCTGTGTTTGTAGGGATTTTAAATGGCTCGTTTATGTTTGTGAGCGATTTTGTAAAAAAATATCCAAAACCATGTGAAGTGACTTTTATTAAGCTAGCTTCTTATGAAGGGCTAAAATCAACTGAAGATATTCAACGCCTTATTGGTTTAACCCAAGATTTAACAGGAAGAACGGTTGTAATTCTTGAAGATATTATAGATTCTGGAAAAACCATGTTTGAGGTGCATAGAATCTTTAATAATGAAAATGTAAAGCAATTACTAATTGCAACACTTTTTTATAAACCAGAAGCTTATAAAGAAGATTTTAAAATTCACTATAAAGGAATAGATATTCCTAATAAGTTTATCGTAGGATTTGGATTGGATTACGATGGATTGGGAAGAGATTTACCTGAAATTTATCAAATAAAAACAACAGAGCACATGACAAATATTGTCCTATTTGGACCTCCAGGAGCAGGAAAAGGTACACAAGCAAATTTTTTAAGAGACCAATACGATTTGGTTCATATTTCTACAGGAGATGTGTTTAGATATAATATAAAAAATGAAACTGCACTTGGTAATTTGGCAAAATCTTACATGGATAAGGGTCAATTAGTACCAGATCAAGTTACTATTGATATGTTAAGTGCTGAAGTTGATAAAAATTCAGATGCGAAAGGTTTTATTTTTGATGGTTTCCCTCGTACTAGAGCACAAGCTGAATCCTTAGATATTTTAATGGATAGTAAAGATTCTGAAATCAGTGCTATGATTGCCCTTGAAGTTGATGATGAAGTATTGGTGAAACGTCTTTTAGAACGTGGTAAAACCAGTGGGCGACCAGACGATGCCGATGAATCTATTATTAGAAATCGCATCAAAGAATATTACAGTAAAACGGCAATTTTAAAAGATTACTACGCTGAACAAAACAAGTATTTTGGAGTTGATGGTGTTGGTAGTATTGAAGATATTACGGTTCGTTTAAACAAAGTGATTGACGCATTATAGAATAGTATTTTCACTTTTTAATAAAAATTAATTAATTTGATTCCTGCTTGTGCAGGAATCTTAATATAAAGACATGACAGAAGGTAATTTCGTTGACTATGTAAAAATATATGCAACTTCAGGAAATGGAGGCAAAGGTTCTGCGCATTTACATAGAGAAAAATTCATTACCAAAGGCGGTCCAGATGGAGGCGATGGAGGACGAGGTGGTCATGTGATACTTAGAGGGAATGAAAATCTTTGGACACTCTATCACTTAAAATTTAAAAAGCACTTTAAAGCTGGCCATGGTGAACATGGAAGTAAAAGCAGAAGTACTGGAGCTGATGGTGAAGATGTGTATGTTGATGTACCATTAGGAACTGTAGTAAGAGATCCAGAAAGTAATGAGATTCTTTTTGAAATTACGAAACACGATGAAGAAAAAATACTTTGTGAAGGAGGTATGGGAGGACGTGGTAATTGGCACTTTAAAAACTCAGTCAATCAAACACCTCGTTATGCGCAACCAGGAATGCCACATGAAGAAAAACGTGTTACTCTTGAACTTAAAATTTTAGCTGATGTTGGGTTGGTTGGTTTTCCAAATGCTGGAAAATCTACGTTGCTTTCAGTTATCACGTCGGCAAAACCAAAAATCGCAGATTACGAATTCACCACGCTAAAACCTAATTTGGGTATTGTTGAGTATCGCGATTTTCAGACTTTTGTTATGGCAGATATTCCTGGAATTATTGAAGGTGCAGCCGAAGGAAAAGGACTAGGTCATTACTTTTTACGACATATTGAACGTAACTCTACCTTATTGTTTTTAATTCCTGCTGATGCTAAAAATATAAAGGAACAGTATGATATTTTGTTGGATGAACTTAAACGCTACAACCCTGAGTTATTAGATAAAAGTCGTTTGATAGCCATTTCTAAATGCGACATGTTAGATGATGAACTTAAAGCAGAATTAAAAGTAGAATTGGATAACGAACTACCAATTGATTATATTTTTATTTCATCAGTAGCGCAACAAGGAATTACCCAACTTAAAGATAAATTGTGGCAGATGTTGAATTCTTAAATTAGAACAATTATGAGAGGATTTATAAAAAGCTTCGTAGAGTTTAATGATAATAAATTAAGCAGATGGTTTGCTTTTTTTATTCAAGCTTTAATTTTAGTATCTCTAATTACATTTTCAGTTGAAACTTTACCCAATTTAAAACCAGAAACAAGATATCTTTTAAGAGCTATTGAAATATTTTGCGTCGTTGTTTTTACTGTTGAATATATCTTAAGAATTTATGTGGCAGACAGCAAACCAAGATTTATTTTTAGTTTTTTTGGACTGATTGATTTAGTCGCTATTCTTCCATTTTATTTATCCTTCGGAATCGATTTACGTTCATTAAGAGCCTTGCGTTTTTTGCGCTTATTTAGAGTGCTCAAATTAGTTCGTTATAATAAAGCGATGAATCATTTTGTAAGAGCTATAAAAACAGCCAAAGAAGAAATACTGCTTTTTATCTTCATTACGTTGATGCTCATTTACTTCTCAGCTGTTGGTATTTATTATTTTGAAAATCAAGCACAGCCAGAACATTTTACGTCTATTTTTGACAGTTTGTGGTGGGCAATTATAACGCTAACAACGGTTGGTTATGGTGATGTATATCCAATAACAGTTGGAGGAAAAGTCTTTACCTTCATTATTTTAATGATTGGTTTAGGAATTGTAGCCATTCCAACAGGAATTATTTCATCGGCTTTAACACGTTCTGTTGACAAAAAGGAATAATTTTTGATTAATTTTATTAAAAATAAGATGATGAAAAAGATATTTGTACTGTTTTTAATAGTTGTCATTTCTGCCTGTGCTCCAATTTATGTCAACTACGATTATGAAAGAGGAACCGATTTTACCACATACAAAACCTATAATTACTATTCTGATTTAGAAACTGGCTTGAACGAACTTGATACCAAACGTTTATTAAGTGTCATGGATGCTCAAATGCAAGCTAAAGGATTAACCTTATCTGAGACTCCAGATTTTTATGTTAATGTTGTAAGTAGTGAATACGAAAACAACAACAGAAATACTGTTGGTGTAGGTGTTGGAGGAGGCGGACGAAATGTTGGAGGAGGCATCTCTATTGGATTACCTGTTGGCCAGCCAAAAATGAACAGAACCATCTTGTTTGAATTTATTGACGAAGATGGCATTGGATTATTTTGGCAGGCAGAAAGCGAAAGTGGTTTCAACCCAAATGCTTCACCAGAAAAACGAGAAACTCAATTTAATGCTATTGTTGAGAAAGTAATGAAAGGATATCCACCAACAAAATAAAAACCCTTCCGTCCTGTGGACACCTTCCCTTTTTAAAGGAAGGATTTTATGCAGAAATACGACTGAATACTGCCTACTGATTACTGCCCACTGAAATCCTCACACCTTCACTATGACTACTAAATTCTGGTGCATACATGCTTTGGATGGTTGTAATACCATTACTCATGTTTCCAGCATTGTTTACGCGTAAATCATATTCAAATACATATACGCCTTTAGGTAAATAATCAAAGAAGAAATTAGTGCTTGCATCTTTGGTACTTTCATAATAACCCAACCCATCTTGCCATTTGTATTGTGACAACACATTTATAGGTTCCAATCCTGAAGCTCGCATATCTTTCATGTGAATGAACTCCATGTTTCTGTCACTTCTTAGCTCAATACGAACTCTTACCAAATCACCAACTTGCAGTTTCGTGTCAGACGTAATTTTGGTAATTTCTTCGCCTTTATCTGTATTGGTTTTTAGGAATAGTTTTTTGTTCAACTTAAGCGGAGTTTCAGCAGAAGTAATCTTATCTAAATCTTCAAAATATTGCCAATACAGACTTCCCCAAGCAATACCATCACCTTTTTTGGTGAGTTTTACGTCTGCCATTTTTGGTTGAATTTCAGATCCACTCCAAGATGTTTTATAATAACCAGTTCCTGCTTCTACTTTTACATTTTCAAGCTTTGATGGATTAATATTTTGCCCTCCTAAAACCACATCAACCATATCTGTTACGCTTAACCAATCGCTGCCTTGCAACAATAAAGCATACACTGCTTCAGTAGTTGCTTTGGTGGTTTTCCATTGGTTGGTTTGCTTGTTTTTAAGTAACCAGATTTTAAGATTATCAATATCTTCAAGATTCTTCTTTTGCGCTTCGACTGCGCTCAGCGTGACATATAATGACTCTCCAACTTCTGAAAAGACCTCAATCATTAGAGCTTGCGTTTCAATAGGTGCTTGATACCAATGCCAAGAACTCGTGTTTTCTTTCCAATACATGCCTAATTCATCAGACGTGATGCTGTTCTCTTTTAATGACTTTAAAATTTTTGCTGAAGTCGTTTTATCATCCATTCTATCTACAACCAAAGCCATCAGTCCTTTTGCGTACAATGAACGAGATAGCCAATATTTTTTAATTTGAGAATGATAATAAGCTGTAATATCTTCAACTTCTTTTGATTTCTCAATGTCTTTGAAGAAGCTTCGCATATACAAATAATGCAGTTGTGTATAACTTAGATGGTCTTTGCTTAAATCGACATCCTTATTATATTTTCTGATGTCTTTATATTCTTGTACAAATTCTGAGTCCAAATAGTTGATTGCTTTTTGAATCACAGACGTCTCGACTGCGCTCGACGTGACACCTAACTGTTTTAAATGACCAAAACCAGTAATAATGTGTTGAGTGATGTAACGATTTTCACGTCCACCATTAAACCAAGCCCAAGCACCAGAGTTCATTTGATTGTTTTGCAATTTTCGTAAAGCCGATTGTAATTCGTTATTCATTTTGTTGAGGTCGAATAACAACGCAATACGTTTTTTCTGTTCGGTTTCGCTTTGAGCATCTCGTAACCAAGGTGTTTCTTGAATGAGGATAGACTTTAATTCCTCATTTTTTTCAAGGTTAGAAATAAGTGCGTCAGCATTTCTCCATTGGTTAAACACCTCTTGAATTCTAGGATTGCTATTTGCAATATGACTAGCCAAAGCATTGGCATAATATCTTGAAAAGGTTTGCTCATTGCACTCATAAGGATATTCCATGAGGTATGGTAGCGCTTGTACAGCATACCAAGCAGGATTGCTTGTCATTTCAAGAGTTAACTTATGGTGCTTTAAACTAGTTGAGGTGTTGGTTTTTAGTTTATCTAGAGAGAATGTTCTTGTTTCGTTACTTCTAATCCACATTGGTAAGGTTTCAGTCACCAACATTCTGTTAGATAAAACTGGAAGTGCATTTTGCTCACCATCACTAAAATCGCCTGCTTTTGCTATGATTTTGTATTGCACTGCTTGTACTGTGTCTGGAATATCTAATTGCCAAGATACTTGTGTGTTGCCTTTGGCATCTACTGAAAAGGAAGAAGCCCCATCTAACTTCCCCAAAGGGGAAGAACTGAGCAACTTGGCGGTAATGTCTTTGCCTGAGATTGCATCTGTTAGCTCTAACTTAGCTTGTCCTGAAAGTATTTTATCAGTGAGGTTTGCAATTTTGGTGCTAATGGTAATTTGATCACCTTCACGTAAAAAACGAGGTGCATTTGGAATGACCATCAATTCTTTTTGGGTGACTGTTTCTAAAGATGTTACTGCACTTTCCAAAGTTTTGGTATGAGCTACTAACTGCAATTTCCATTTAGTTAAAGCCTCAGGTGTAGTAAAACTAAACGTCACATTACCTTCTTTATCTGTTTGTAAATGCGGAAAGAAAAAGGCGGTTTCTTGAAGGTTTTTACGAATAGTGACACCTGAGAAGTCTGTTTTTTCATTTTTAGTCAGTTCTGCCATAATATAACCACCACTTTGTTCAGTTTTATTTTTATAAACAAGGTCTTTTTCATTGAGAGTATCCATAACGACAACAGATTCTAGTTCATCATCTTCTGCAAAAGCCATTGATACTTCTTCTTGAATATTTGCATTAGCTATTGGAGCACTTCTTCTTAAATATTTAGTTTTTCCAAAACCAAAATGAAACCCAAACCAATTCATTTGGTCGTATTGTTGTGTTTTAAATTGATAATAAGGTGCTCTTTCTTGTTGTATTCTAAAGGTGATATTTCCAAAACTTTGTCCAGCATTTCTGTAAGAATAACTATAATATATTGGGTTTTGAATAGGATTAAAAGCCCAATTATGTGGCTTGAATTGGTCTAACGACGCATCATACATGCTTGCTAATAATTCGGCAGACACTTTATCGCCTTTAGGACCTTTAATTTTAAAACTCCAAGTTTCATCAGTTCCTGGTTGTAGTTTGTCTCTAAAGGTCAGTGTTTCAATGTCCAAATCTGTTTTTGGATAAGGCACACTCATGTTTAGGCTTCCATTTTCAAAGCTATTAAAGGCAGCAAAACTGTAATGCACCACAAAGCCACCTAAATCGTTTTGAGTAACAGGAATGCTTATGGTCTGCTTGCTGTTGTTTAGTTGAATGATTTCTGTCTTAACCGTCTTATGATCTTTTTCAACATCAACAGTAACCTTAATATTTGCAGCTGAAGCAAAGGTTAATATCGCAGTATCGCCAATAGTGTATGTCGCTTTATCTGTTACAACACTAAACAATTGATTGTCTGAAATCTGTTTGTCTTTATCACTGTACAGCATTGTTTTTGTTTGGTCTTTCACATATTGACCAAATTTGTCTTTGGTTTCCAAAACAATAACATACTGACCAGATTCCCATTTTTTAATGTTGCCTAAAGCGAGTTCTTTAGATTTATCAGTGTCGAATGACTTTTCAAATACTAAGCTGCCTTTTTTCCATTGATTGCTATCGTCTTCATTGGCATAAGCATCGTGTGGAAACAGTTGTTTGAACTCATTTTTAGTAAGCATTTGATAATCTGGAGCTTGCCATTTACGTGGTCTCAAAACAGACTTAGGCGCAACTAACTTGAAGATTTTAATGTTTCCTTTTGCAGGTACAAATTCACCATTAAGGTTTTTAGTGTCAATAGTTAGTTTGTGGTCCTTTTGAGTTTTATCTAGTTTAGCATCCACCGAAATATTGGCTGTCAAGGCATGATAACCAACATTGACAATCGTGGTTGCACTTCTGGTTTCACCATTTAAATCGGTGACATCTGCTGTGATTTCATAATTGAAAATTGGTAAGCTAGATGCATTAACGCTTTGGTCTGGTAATGCATTAAAGGTGATTTCAAATTCCCCTTTCTCATTGGTGATACTTTGGCCATAAGCAATTTCCTGAGGTTCACTATTAAACCAAGGACGATACCAAAAATACCAACGAGGATATTGCACTTTTCTATGCACACGATACACTACTTTGGCATCAGTAATGTTGCTTCCAGCGTAAGCCAAAGCATTTCCTTTTACAGTTACAGAATCGTTGATTTTAAAAGTTTCAGTAACTGGATTGAAAGTAGTTTCAAATTTAGGACGTTTGTATTCTTCGACTGAGATATAAGTATTAGATCTGAATCTATTATTGTTGACTGAATATATTTCAATTCGAAATTCTCCGTTTAAGCCATTACTTGGTAAGATAAATTCGCCAGAAATTGAACCAAAATCATTGGTCTTTAAATTGTGTTGAGAAATAATTTCATTATTGACATCAAAAAGTGTTGCAATGACAGCTTCCTTTTCTAAAACCTCAGATTTCCCATTTTCAGTTTTCATGGCAATGCCTTTAAAATAAACCGTTTGTCCAGGTCTGTAAATGCTTCTGTCCGTAAATATAAAAACATTATAGGTTACTCTTTCTTCTTTATCGTCATTGTAATATCTGTATAGATTGTAGTTGTCAAAATAAGCAATGTCATTTTTATTTTGAATAATCATATCAAGTCTCCAACGATCTCTAGTTTTGGTGAGTTGAATTTCGCCATTAGAGTTTGTGGTCTTATGTTCGGTTTGCTCATTGTTATTACCTCTACTAAAGTTTAACGTCACTTTTGTATTAGCAATAGGTTGTCCGTTGTTTCTATCGATGACTTGATAAATGTAATTCTTGCTATCACTTTTATCTATAATAGCCATATTAGTGACTTGAAGTGTTGCATAAGCAAAAGTTTGTTCATTTGAGGTTTCAGGCGATGCAAACACTACAAAATAGCCATTGTTTAATGCTGGAACAACCACTTCAGTTGTATGTGTCTGATAATCGTTTTCATTAGGCAAATTACTTTGCCATTGTTTATCGATCTTTAGTTTTTTAATAAATGCAAGTTGCTCTTCTTTTCTGTAGGTTGTATTTAGCGTTTCATATTGATCTCTACTTAATTGATAGACTTTAAAAGCTAAGTTTTCTAAGTTTTTGTAGCGAATTAATAATCGCGAATTTGAGTTGATTGGCAAATGACTTTCAGCTGTAATTTGTAATGAGGATTGAAGGATTTGTTGCTTTAAAATTTGGCATTTTTCGGCACCTTTGCTTTTAGGGAATTTATTGATGACAGCATCACATATTTCAATTGCTTCTTTGAGTTTCCAACGATGCGTCTCGTTGGTAGTTGGCTCATACGTATTGCCTTGTTCAAAATATATTGAAGCTATTTCAAAATCATACAAAGCTGAAACTTCGTGTGATTTTAAACGGTTGCTTTCAGTTTTTAAGGTTTCTAACAATTTAGAATCAATATCATTAAAAGTAGCATGCTGTTTCACATACAATAAACGGTTGATATCAACATCAGCTAATGCATGAGGTGATTCATCTTTTGAATGAAACTTAGTTAACTCTTGATACAATTTTAAGGCTTGTAATTGTAATGAAGTGCTGTCTTTTGAAGTGATGTTTAAACGTGAAAAGTTTTGCGAATCACTTAAAAACTGCTCGTTATCAATTTCAAACTTGTAAGCAGGTTTGGTAATGCTATTTTCGTCAGTGGTATAAAATTCCAAAGCATTATGAGCCAGAAAATCAAAAAGTGTTGGTCTGTATGTTTTAGAATCTTCTTGCAAGATTAACAGCTCATCGTAGTTTTTTAAATCTTCTAGCTGCAACAATAATTGTTGCTCTAATGAATTTTGGTAATGCAAGCGAATCTCATCAAATAAGGTTTGTAAATCCCATGTTCTGAAATCTTCATTGGTGGCTGAGCCTGTCGAAGCCACGCTTGTTCGGTTATAAAACTGCCATCTGTTTTGCTGAAAGTATTGCCAATACAAATTGGCTAATAGGTTTTCTAAAATATTTTTTGTTGGAAATTCACTTTGTGAAATCTGTGTTTTAAAGTCGTTGATGATGTTTAATTGCGCATCTTCTTCAAGAATCAAAGCAAACTTGCTTTTGAACAAAAGCGCTTTAATTAGTTGCACATTATTATTCTCTTTTTCTGCTTTAACACTAATGGTTTCAACCACTTCCAAAGCAGATTTCGGCAAGCCTTCAACTTCAAATTTTTCGACAGATTTCCATAAATCAGAGTAATTATTTTGTGAATGGCTAAGGTTTGCAAATAGCAGAATCATTATGATGGCAAATGTTTTGTTCATTGTATTTTATCTATTTAAGCGATTATAATTAAGCGATTTGATTGTGTTGGTTTTACCATTGTCTCTCAAATGCCCATTATGGGCTTCACGATAATACGTTCAAAATGTGTTCCAAAAAATACGAAATGAGTAAAATACTTCGTTGGATGAGTAAAGTTACCTTTTTTTAAAGTCAACTAGAAAGTTTAATTTTACATTTTCGACAAAATAGCTAATGAAACATTCATAACTTAATTTTTGTCACACAATGAAAATAATTATGTGGATGTTACATCTGACCAATTAAAAAAAATAAATATGAACAGATGAAAAAGTTTTTGTTTTTATTAATATTTCCAATGTTTGGTTTTTCGCAATCCATTGTGATTGAGGTGAATCAATTGTTCCAACAAAAACAATTTTTAAAAGCTGAGCAAGTGGTGAGCTCTTATGTATCACAAAACCCAAATGATTTAAGAGCAATAGAATTGTTAGGCGATGCTTTTGGTCACCAAAAGAAATGGGATGAGGCTATTGAGCAATACAAGAAACTTGTCAATGCTAAAAATGATAATGCCAATTATCACTATAAATATGGAGGTGCTTTAGGCATGAAAGCGCTTGAGGTGAATAAATTTAAGGCCTTAGGTATTATTGGAGACGTTAAAGATGCTTTTTTAACAGCAGCAGAACTAGACCCAAAGCATATAGATACACGTTGGGCTTTGGTGGAATTGTACATGCAGTTGCCAGGAATTATTGGAGGCAGTAAAAATAAGTCGCTTAAATATGCTGAGGAGTTGGAACAACTTTCAAAAGTGGATGGTTACTTGGCTAAAGGTTATATTTATGAATATGATAAAGAACCAGAACTTGCTGAAACCTATTACAAAAAAGCCATTGCGGTTGGAGGTTCTTTAACCTGTTATGACAAGCTCACCAATTTGTATGAAGCTGAAAAACAACCTTTAAAAGCGATATCCAATATAGAAGAAGCCTATGAAAAACACAATAAAAATCACTTGCATTATCAAATAGGAAAAGTTAGTGCAGATTATAATATTGAACTGGATAAAGGCGAACGTTGTTTGAAAATATACATTGAAAATCATTCCGCAAAAGATGGAGTTCCTGTAGAATGGGCTTATTACAGATTAGCACAAATACAGAAACACAGAGCAAACAAACAAGAAGCTTTGAAGTGGATTGATAAAGCGCTTGCTGTTCGCTCGGATTTTAAGCAAGCTAAAGAAGAGAAGGAGAAAATACTTTCGCTTTAATACTACAACCCCTTAGACTTTTAGAATACTTTTCTTAAAAAAATGATAAAATTGGTATAGTTATTTTTAAAATTAATAGTAATACTATTATATTTGCAATCAAAATAACTAAAAATGATAAATTTACTTTCAAATTTAAAAATCTCTGTTCCTGATAAAATATTTATAAAAGATCCGGAATCATCAGAATTAGGTAAGAGAATTATAGAGCATAGCATCTTACTTATTGATGAAATTGGCTTTGATAGCTTTACATTTAAAAAACTTGGTCAAAAAATTGGCTCTAATGAAAGTTCAATTTATCGCTATTTTGAAAGTAAGCATAAATTGTTACTTTATTTAACATCTTGGTATTGGGCTTGGATAGAATATCAATTGGTTTTTGTTACACACAATATTTCAAATGCTAATGAAAAGCTTGACAAGGCGATTGAAACTGTGACAAAAACTATAACTGAAGACAGTAACTTTTCTCATATTAATGAAGTTATATTAAACAGAATCATTATTAATGAAAATTCAAAATCATACTTAACTAAAGAAGTTGATGTTGAAAACAAGCAAGGTTACTTTGTTGTTTATAAGAGGCTTATAACAAGAATAAGCGATATGATTTTATCAATTAATCCGAAGTATCCTTATGCTTTAAGTTTGGCAAGTACTATAGTAGAAAGTGCTTTGCATCAGCATTTTCTAAAAGAACATTTTCAGTCTATTACCAATTGTAATGACAAGGTTTCTCCTTATAATTTTTTAAGTCAGCTTACATTAGCCACATTAAGATAATTTCATGAAAAATAAAGAAATTTTAACGCCTTGGCAGCGCCTTTTCGGACTGCTAAGATTAGAAAAACGTGCTGTAATGCAAGTATTCTACTATGCTATTTTTGCAGGATTGGTATCCTTGTCTTTACCATTAGGAATTCAAGCAATCATCAACCTGATTCAAGGAGCACAAATCACAACCTCATGGATAGTATTAGTAATATTGGTGACACTTGGAGTAGCCTTTACAGGAGTTTTGCAGTTAATGCAAATGCGAATTATAGAAACCATTCAACAACGCGTTTTTACAAGAGCTTCTTTTGAATTTACATTTCGTTTTCCAAAAATTGAGATGAGAGAATTGCGCAACTATTATCCACCAGAATTGGCCAACCGTTTTTTTGATACTTTAACCGTTCAAAAAGGATTAGCCAAAATATTGGTTGATGTACCAGCTGCAGTGCTTCAAATTATATTTGCATTGATACTTTTGTCTTTTTATCATCCATTCTTTATCGTTTTTGGGGTTTTACTGCTTTTATTAGTTTATATAGTGTTTAAGTTCACTGCAAAAAAGGGCATGCAAACAAGTCTTGAGGAATCCAAAAATAAATATATGGTAGCTCATTGGATTCAAGAAGTAGCTCGAACAGTTGTAAGTTTTAAGCTTTCAGGTAAAACGAGTTTGGCACTTGACAAAAATGATGAATTGGTTACAGAATACTTAAATGCAAGAGAAAATCATTTTAAAGTATTGGTTGTTCAATTTATACAAATGATTGGTTTTAAAGTTATAGTTACTGCTGGATTGTTAATTATTGGAGGTGTCTTGGTGCTAAATCAGGAGATGAATATTGGTCAGTTTGTGGCAGCCGAAATCATTATATTATTAGTTATTAATTCGGTTGAAAAATTAATACTTGGCCTGGAATCCTTTTATGACATTCTAACTTCTCTTGAAAAAATAGGACAAGTTGTAGATAAAGAATTAGAATCACAAACTGGTGATACCCCAATTTTTAAAGACAAGTTTTTAATTGAATTAAGTGATTTGACTTATGGTGTTTCAAATAGGGATAAAAATATTTTGGAGAATATTAATTTAAAAATCCCTTCACAAACCAGTTTACTCATAAGAGGAGAAAGTGGATCAGGAAAATCTAGCTTATTACGTCTCATAGCAGGCGTTTTAAAACCCACAAAAGGGAACATATTTTTGGATGATTTCTCTTTAAAAAACCTACATCTCAATAAGTACAGATCTAACATTGGTTTGTCTCTTTCTGAAGAAACACCATTTGAAGGAACACTAAGAGAAAACATAACTTTTGGCGATTCCAGTATTTCTGATGAAGACGTGTTTTGGGCAATAGAAAAAGTAGGGCTTTCTGAATTTGTAAAACAATCCTCTAAAGGATTAAATACCATTATAAAGCCTGAAGGAAAGCAGTTGTCCTATACAAAATCGAAAAAAATAATATTAGCGAGAGCTATAGTTTCCAAGCCAAAGATTTTAATTCTTGAAGATCCTCTAGATCAATTTGAAACAGAAGAAGCTATGCAAATAATAAATTTTCTATCAGATAAAAAAAGACCTTGGACGCTTATTGTTTCTAGTATAAATGATCGCTGGATTGATAAATGCTCAAATACCATAACACTAAAAGAAGGTAAAACGGTTTAATCTTATTTATTATGTTAAATATATCGCACAATTCAGTAAATAAGTACTTTAATATGTCAGATTACAAATCTGGACAAAAAACTTTAGAAAGAACCTATTTTAGGTATTTCAATAGATTTTTAATAGGATTTGCTTTTTTCTGTTTCATCATACTATTTTTTCCATGGACGCAAAATATTTCTGGTAAAGGTCAAGTAACTACTTTAAAACCTGATCAAAGACCACAAACAATACAGTCTCAAATTCCTGGACGCATCGAAAAATGGCATGTTCAAGAAGGTGATTTTGTTAAAAAAGGAGATACTATTTTAGAAATCTCAGAAATTAAAAGCGATTACTTTGATCCTAATCTGGTTGAACGAACAGGAGAGCAAATCAAAGCAAAAGCATCTTCTGTAAATTCCTATACTGAAAAGGTAAAGGCACTTGACAGACAGATTTCTGCATTAAATACTGAACGTGTTTTAAAATTGGAGCAAGCCAAAAACAAATTATTGCAATCAAAGTTAAAAGTAAAAAGCGATAGTATTGATTTAGAAGCTGCCAAAACAAATATTGACATCGCAAAAAGGCAGTATGATAGAACCTTAACTCTTCAAAACGAAGGGTTAAAGGCAGTTACAGATGTTGAGGAGAAACGCTTAAAACTCCAAGAAACTCAGGCAAAATTGATTTCTCAAGAAAATAAACTTTTGGCTAGTATAAATGAGGTCATTAATGCTGAAGTAGAAATTTCGAGCATAGATGCATCATATAGTGATAAAATTTCCAAGGCGCAGAGCGATAAATTTACTGCTGAATCTGGTCAATTTGATACAGAAGCCCAAGTGAGTAAATTAGAAAATGCCTACTCCAATTATGAGATGCGTAATAAACTTAAACATATAACTGCACCTCAAAATGGATTTATCAATAAAGCAATAAAAGGAGGAATTGGAGAAACCTTTAAGGAAGGAGAACGCTTAGTTGGCATTATGCCAGCACAATATGATTTGGCAGTTGAAACTTATGTAGAGCCAATAGATTTGCCATTGCTACATATTGGGGAAAAAGTAAGGGTTCAATTTGATGGTTGGCCAGCAATTGTATTTAGAGGATGGCCAAATGTCTCGTATGGTACTTATGGAGGTGTCGTGGTTGCCATTGAAAATTTCATAAGCGAAAATGGGAAATACCGAGTTTTATTAGCTCCAGATAAGGAGGATAATGATTGGCCTCAGGCTATTAGAGTTGGCTCTGGTGCCAAAACTATGGCATTACTAGATGATGTGCCAATTTGGTTTGAATTATGGCGTCAGCTTAACGGATTTCCACCTAATTATTATCAACCAAAAGGAATTAACGAAACCTCAAAAAATAAATAATGAAAAAACTAATTGTAATAATTTGTTTTTGTTTTGGAACTTCATTATCAGCACAAGAAGATATTTCAGTGCTGCGCTTTGATGAGTTTTTAGGATATGTTAAAGCCTACCATCCTATTGTAAAACAGGTGTCGCTTGTAATTGATGAAAGTCAAGCAAATCTTATGAAAGCGAGAGGTGCTTTTGATCCAAAATTGGAAGTAGATTATGATAGAAAAACCTTTAAAAACTCCGAATATTTTGATAAACTAAATGCAACTTTTAAAATACCTACATGGTATGGTATTGAACTAAAAGCCAACTTTGAAGAGAATCAAGGCGTTTTTTTAAACCCAGAAAACACATTACCTCAAGATGGTTTGTATAGTGCTGGAGTATCTTTTTCCGTTGCTCAAGGATTACTCATAAACAAACGTATGGCTATAGTAAAGCAAGCAAAGCTATTTAGAGAACAAGCTAAAGCTGATAGAGATATTTTGGTAAACAATATCTTGTATGATGCATCATTGGTCTATTTCAATTGGTTAAAGTTTTATAACGAAACACGAGTATTCAATGATTTTTTAAGTAATGCGAAAATGCGTTTTGATGGTATAAAACGAAGTGTTGAAGCTGGAGAAAAAGCAGTTATTGATTCCATTGAAGCCAGAATTACCTTAAACGATAGACAACTTAGCCTTGAAAAAGCTAATGTAAAACTAATGAAAGCGACTTTAGAGTTGTCTAATTATTTGTGGCTAGATAATAATATTCCAGTTGAGCTACAGCCTAATGTTATTCCCGATACAGAAAGTGAAGCTATTATTAGCAATACGTTACAAGTTTCAGAACTCAGTCTAAATAATTTTAACATTGAAGAGCATCCAAAATTACAATCGCTAAGCTTTAAATATGAGAGATTAAATATTGATAGACGACTAAAAGCAAATATGTTGCTACCAAAAATAGACTTGGAATACAATTTTTTAACACAAACGCCTGACGTGGTAAATACCTTTAATACCACAAATTACAAATCTGGAGTTAATATTAGTTTTCCTCTATTTTTAAGAAAAGAACGTGGCGATTTAAAATTAGCCAAATTGAAAATGAGCGATTTAGAATTTGAAATAACCAGTTCTAAAGTGCAGATACAAAATAAGATCAATGCTATAAAAAGAGAGTTAGATTCTTACATTCGTCAAAATGATTTAACAAGGGTTATGGTTGAAGATTATGAAACTTTAGTGAAAGCTGAAGAGCGAAAATTCAACTTAGGAGAAAGTTCTTTGTTCTTGGTTAACACTAGAGAAAGTAAGCTTATTGATGCAAAATTAAAGGCAATAGAACTTGAAAATCAATACTTTTCAACCAAAGCTTTACTGTTCAATAGTTTGATTGCAAATCCTAGTTTGTAAAAGCGTTTCGTTCATTAATTTAGTATATTTACCTGCTTATAAGTTAAGTTTATGAACGTACATTTTATTGCTATTGGTGGAGCTGCAATGCACAATCTGGCCATAGCACTTCACAATAAAGGCTATCATATTACAGGAAGCGATGATACCATTCACGATCCTTCAAAATCTAGATTAGAGGCTAAAGGTCTATTGCCAGAAACTTTTGGTTGGTTTCCGGAAAAAATCACTCAGAATTTAGACGCTATCGTTTTAGGAATGCACGCCAAGGCAGATAATCCTGAACTATTGAAAGCTCAGGATTTAGGTTTGAAAATTTATAGCTATCCTGAGTTTTTGTATGAGCAATCTAAAGACAAAACGCGTGTTGTTATTGGAGGAAGCCATGGTAAAACAACCATTACCTCGATGATTTTACACGTGATGCATTATCACGACAGAGATGTCGATTATATGGTTGGTGCGCAATTGGAAGGTTTTGATGTGATGGTAAAACTCACCGAGGAAAACGATTTTATTGTTCTGGAAGGAGATGAGTATTTGAGTTCGCCAATAGATAGACGACCAAAATTTCATTTGTACAAACCTAACATTGCATTATTAAGTGGCATTGCATGGGATCATATTAATGTGTTTCCAACTTATGAAAATTACGTAGAGCAGTTCAATATTTTTGTAGATAGTATTGTGAAAGGAGGAAGTATTAATTATAATGAAGAAGATACAGAAGTAAAGCGCGTTGTAGAAGCTTCTGAGAATACTATTAGAAAACTTCCTTATCACACACCAGAATACACAGTTGAGAATGGAGTCACTTTATTGGAAACTCCTGAAGGGCCTTTACCAATTGAAGTGTTTGGAAAGCATAATCTGAACAATTTGGCAGGAGCAAAGTGGATTTGTCAACACATGGGAATTGACGAAGACGATTTTTATGAAGCCATTTCTACTTTTAAAGGTGCAAGCAAGCGCTTAGAAAAAATAGCTGAAAGTAATAATAGTGTTGCTTTTAAAGATTTTGCACATTCGCCAAGTAAGGTAGAAGCCACCACTAATGCTGTAAAAGAACAATACCAAGATAGAGTAGTGGTCGCTTGTTTAGAATTACACACTTACTCAAGTTTAAATGCTGAATTTTTAAAAGAGTACAAAGGCGCTTTAGACGCTGCTGATGTAGCTGTGGTATTTTATTCACCTCATGCAGTTGAAATTAAAAAGCTCAAAGAAGTGACGCATGAGCAAATAGCCAATGCTTTTGAACGTGACGATTTAATTATTTATACCAATCCAGATGATTTTAAGCAATTCCTTTTTTCTCAAAACTTTGATAACAAAGCGTTGCTCCTAATGAGTTCTGGAAATTATGGAGGTTTGGATTTTGAGGAGGTGACAAAATTAATTCATTGATTTTGCCATGCTGAACTTGATTCAGCATCTCATCATATTTCGATTGCGCTCAGTACGACAACATAAGTTGATAACAAGTTATTCGCTTAAACAAGCGTAATGCCATGTCTGCCACAAATTTCAGCGACTTTTGGAAAATCTGGTGGACCTTCAGGAAGCTCAGATAATTCTTTAAACATAAATTCAATTCCAGCAGGAAAAGCACTTGTAATCATTTTAGCTTTTTCGGTCCCAACCACTTTCCAAGAATGAGGTATGTTTTAGGTGCAAAGGCAATATCACCTTCATTTAGAACTGTCGTTTTTCCATCAACCATAATTTCTATTTGTCCTTTTATCACTCTAAAAATCTCATCTTCTTTGGTGTGAATATGAGGCGGAATACCAACACCTGGCTTAACATTATCAACCCATTCTACAATTTGGTTTCCTGTATTTTCACCTACAAGTTTATGCGTTTGAATGTCACCAATAACATTAAGCACTTTTCCATCAGCGTCTTTTATAATTTTAGGTTCCATGCCTTCAAAATCAATACTGTTGTTTGAAGTTTGACTTTGAATTATTCCCGGAAGAAGTGTTAAACCTAAACCAATTCCTGATGTTTTTATAAATTGTTTTCTATCCATTGTAAAAGTTTTTTACAATGTAATTTAAATGGAAGAGTTGTAAAACATGAAAAACACGGTAAAACCTTAGAATTTAGGAAATACTAGCTTTTTCTAAGCTTTGAAGGTGTCACTCCTGTATGTTGTTTGTAGAAATAGCTAAAATAATCAGGCGAAGAAAAGCCTAATTCGTAACCAATTTCTTTGATGGTTTTATCTGAGAATTTCAATTCGTGACGCGCTCGCATTATACGTTGTTCGGTAATCAGGCTTTTGGCATTAGTGTCAAGTGTTTCCTTTACGCATTCATTTAAATACTTGCTGGTTACATTAAGTAGTTTTGCGTAGTCTTCTACATCATGGTATTTGTGAAAATATTCATTGACCAGTTTTTTGTATTTAAACACAATGTTCTTTTTACTATTGTTTTCGCTAATGTTTGATTTGATATTACACTGTCCATCACAATACACAAAAAATGTATTTAAAAGTGAAATGATTGCATCTTCCTTGTGTTTTAAATGAGAGCCTAATAATTCATCAATCATTTCAAGAATATTTAAAGCTCTTTTTTCAATACCAGGAGCGAGATTTATTTTAGCAATGGCATCATTGGCAAACAGCCTCACTTCGTTAATATGTAGCTTGCTTAACAACGGATTATCTAAAACTTGCTTTGGAAGATAAAGCACATAACCAGAGGTTGTTGAGGTGTTTTTTTTTTGTTATCTTCCAATGGTTTCTTGGCAATAAAAAGAACATAGAATTAGAGACATTGTTATAAGTCGTGTCATCTATTTTTATTGTGTGAATATCAGATTGAAGTAAACAAACCGAGTAGTAGTTATCTTCATTTTTTGAAGTGATTTTGTTACTTATTTTTGATATTTTAACGGAATTAGAGCTCATGTATATACAATATTAATCAAACATGCTGATCTACCAAAATTGGGTTACCATCAGGATCTACAATCACAAAACTTGCTGGTCCAGAAGTGGTTTCATCAGCTTCAGTAATCATGGTGAAGCCTTTGATTTTAAGTTCTTTTTGTATATCTCTAACGTCTGTAAACGATTTTAATTTATTGGCATTACCATCCCAACCTGGATTAAAAGTCAAAATATTCTGGTCAAACATACCTTGAAACAATCCAATGGTTGTGGTACCGTTTTTCATTATCATCCAGTTTTGTTCAATATCTCCTCCAAATTCTGTAAACCCAAGTTGTTCGTAAAACAACTTAGATAATTTTATGTCTTTTACAGCTAAACTCACTGAAAATGCTCCTAATTTCATGTTTTCATGTTTTATAATTTTAAAATACCTTGTTTAAAAAAGGCTCTATATTTTGTTGATTGGCTCTAATTAATTCTTGTTTAGCAGCCTCTGTATCTCTCTTAATTTTGTCTTGAGATAGTTTAAATTTACCTTCCCAATGAGTAATGGTAATTTCAAACATTTTTATATAATCTAAATTAGAGTCCATTCTTGGGTTGTTTGCCTCAAGCACATACTTGTGATCTGGTTGTTCCAAAAACTCTGTCATAACAATAAGCGATTCCTTTAAAGCATCTTTACTTTCAATGGCTTTAACAGTTCCCTTTAAATGCACTTTTATGTAGTTCCAAGTTGGTAATTGAGTGGTTGTGTAAATGCTAGGTGATATATAACATTGAGGTCCTGAGAAAATAGCAGTAAGATCGTAATCATCTCGCATTAATTTGGTTTGCGGATTGTAAATATCAATATGACCAATAAGTTTACCATCAGATTCTCTATAAATTAATGGCATGTGAGTTATTAAAGGCTCATTATCTTTAACTGAAATTACAGTAGCCAATGGATAAGCTTTAATAACTTCAATCATGTTATTTTTGTTGTGATCTTGGTGATGTGGTGGTGGATACTTCAATAGATGTTTTAATTTAAATTGACGAATTTTGATTTATAAAATTACAATATTTATCTTTAACCAATGAGTGAAAAACAATCTTCGTTTTCAATTAAAAATTGGAGTCAAGATGACCAACCAAGAGAAAAGCTTCGCGATAAAGGTAAAGCTGCCTTAAGCGATGCCGAACTGGTTGCCATTTTAATAGGCTCTGGAAGCAGAGAAGAAAGCGCAGTTAAATTATGTCAACGTATTCTAGCAAGTGTTGATAATAACTTAAGCGAATTGGGTAAGCTTTCTATAAAGCAACTTATGGAATTTAAGGGTATTGGTGAAGCTAAAGCCATAACTATTGCAGCCGCTTTAGAATTAGGCAGACGACGTAGAGGAGAGGAAGCACTAAACAAGAAAAAAATCACTTCAAGTGCTTCAGTTTTTGAACTCATGCAACCCATTATTGGTGAGTTACCACATGAAGAGTTTTGGATAGTGTATTTAAATAACTCCAACAAAGTGATTCAAAAAAATCAGTTGAGCAAAGGAGGTATTACAGGAACTTTGGTTGATGTTAGGTTAGCACTAAAAACAGCTTTAGAAGTTGGTGCTACAGGCATAATTTTGACACATAATCATCCATCAGGAACACTAAAACCTAGTGAAGCAGACAAGCAATTAACAGCAAAACTTAGCACTGCAGCAAAAAGTTTAGACATAAAGGTTTTAGACCATTTAATTATAACCGAAAAAGCATACTTTAGCTTCGCAGATGAATCACTGTTGTGAAAGCACTAAACCTCAAAAACAAAATTCCAATAACTTAAGTGTTTCAATGATTTAATTCTTTTGGAATTTGGTATTTTTAACCTTTGGAATTTGCAACAGTTTATGCTTTTAGTTTATACTCATAAAATAACTCCTCGTTTAAATTATATTTTTAAGCAAATATGCACGCGTATTTTAGGTATTCCTGTATCATTTACCACAAAAGTTGAGGAGTTCATTGCTCACGATAGTTTGAAATTGTCCTATTCCACTCAGCAACTTGGCAATGAATTCCATATAAAAAGCCATCAAATATTATTTGAACAAGGACTCTCTGATATTGATATTCATGTTCATGATTGGGAAAACACTAAATGTTTCTTTTACAATGGAGATAAAAGCGATATACCATTTGATATTTTTGCAGCATCCTTTTATTTATTAAGTCGATATGAGGAATATTTACCACATGTAAAAGATGAGTATGGACGTTTTACAGCTAAAGATAGTGTTGCATTCAAACACAATTTTTTACAACAACCAGTGATAGATATTTGGGTTTATAAGTTTAAAGAGGCACTTCAGAAAAAATTTCCAGATTACCATTTTAAAGAACGAAGCTATAGCGTAAAACCTGTCATAGATGTACCAATGGCATATTACTTTAAAAGTAAAGGATTAATGCGTACTATTGGTGGTACTTTCAATGATTTGTTTAGGTTCAAATTAAGACAATTGTATCAGCGCTATTTAGTGCTTTCAGGATTTAAAAAAGACCCTTATGATACCTTTAAATGGATTGTTAATAAACAAAAAAAAATTAAGAATAAATTTCAAGTATTCTTTTTAATAGGAGATTTTTCAACTTATGACAAAAATATAAGTATCAATAAGAAAGGCTTTGTTTCATTAATAAAATCTGTTGCTGATTACTGTAAAGTAGGATTAAAAGCGTCTTATTTTGCTTTAGATGATTTTGATATTTTGAAAAAAGAGAAAGCTAATATGGAATCTATCATTAATACATCTTTAATGGCTTCAAGAAATTCTTTTAATAAGCTAAATCTCCCAACCTGTTACAGAAATTTAGTGAATCTTGAGGTTAAAGAAGACTATTCAATGGGTTATGTAAATGAGATTGGGTTTAGAGCAGGAACATGTTCGTCGTTTTTGTTTTATGATCTTGACTATGAAGTGCAAACACCATTGATGATTAACTCCTTTTATATTATGGATTTTGCTTTACTTAAAACCAAATCTCAACTTGATAAGAAACAAACCCTAGAAAAATTAATTAAAGAAGTAAAAAAAGTAAACGGAACTTTCATACCAATTTTTCATAATTATACCTTTAGCAATGAAGAGCGTTGGCAAGGTTTTAAAGATTTATTTAATTACATATTAGACTCAGCAAATGAAAATTAATAATATATCTCACATTTTTTTTGATTTAGATCATACACTTTGGGATTTTGATAAAAACTCAGGATTAACTTTCCAGAAAATATTCCAGATGAATAATATGGATATTGATTTAGAAGAATTTTTAAAAGTTTACGAACCTTTAAATCTTAGTTATTGGAAATTGTATCGTGAAGATAAAATAGATAAAGTTTCATTGCGATATAAACGATTAGACGACACCTTTAACATTCTGGGTTATAAAGTGAAATCTAGAATAATCAATAAATTATCAGAAGATTATATTGACCATTTGTGTACATTCAACCACTTGTTTGATGGTACTATTGAAATTTTGGACTATTTAGCGCCAAAATATCAACTACACATAATAACTAATGGATTTAAAGAAGTACAGCAAGGAAAGTTAAACAATGCAAACATTAATCAATATTTTAAAACCGTTACAAACTCAGAAATGGTAGGCGTAAAAAAACCAAATCCAAAAATTTTTAACCATGCTTTAAATTTAGCAAATGCTAATATTGAAAACAGTATTATGATTGGAGATAACTTAGAAGCTGATATTATGGGAGCGTTAGATATTGGCCTTGATGCTATTTGTTTTAATTACCACAAAGAAAATGAAACCAATGGTATAAAATTTGTTGATAATCTGTTGGATTTAAAGCATTATTTATAAGAATCTCAATGTATATTTATTTGCTTAATAATTACTAATTCATAATTTAAAGAGATAAAATGAAAAAGGTTATAATGATTCTAATATTTACAAGCTGTTTTCTCAAAACAAATGCACAGTTTAGTATCAATGACTATAAGTATGTTATTGTTGAAAAGCAATTTCATTTTCAAAATGAACCAAACGAGTATAACCTTAATGAATTAACAAGATTTCTATTGAAAAAACATGGTTTTAGACCAGTTTTAGAAAGTGATATCTTTCCAAATGATTTAAAGTCTAACTACTGTTTAGCATTAAAATGCGAAGTCACTGCCAAAGGATTCCTCAGAACTACAGTTACTGTTGCTTTAAAAGATTGTAATAACAATATTGTTTTTCAAGCTGAAGGAACCAATAAAGAAAAAGAATTTGACAAGGTTTATAACTATGGTATTAGAGAAGCTTTTGAAAATTTTAAGACATTAAATTACAACTATGTACCAAATAATGCTTCAGCAAATTCTACAACGGAAGAGGTAGAACCAATAAAAAGTGATTCTGATGAGGTAGAACAACTTAAGGCTGAAATTGAAGAACTTAAAAAAGAAAAAGAAATTAAAATTAAAGAGAATACAACAAAAGAATCAAAAGAAGATAAGTCTGAAAACATAAAGACTAATGACACTTATTTTGAAGCTGTTGCCATAGATAATGGTTATAATTTAGTAAATGCTGAAACTAAAAAAGTAATTTATGAACTTACTAAAACTGGAATGGACGATGTATTTACTGTAAAGGGAAATAATGGTATTGTGTATAAAAAAGATGGTAAATGGATGTTAGAATACACAAAAGGAAAGAAAACCGTCATAGAAATTTTAAATATCATTTTTTAGTAGTTATACTTATCTTTCCAGCGTTTTTTAAGGAAATCTCTTAATGTATTTTCGCGAGTATTATTTCCAGGATCATACAGTTTAGTATTCTTAATATCTTCTGGCATAAATTCCTGGTTGGCAAAATTATTCTCGTGATTGTGAGCATATTGATAATTTTCACCATAACCTAACTCCTTCATTAATTTAGTTGGTGCATTTCTTACAGATAATGGCACGCTTAAATCTCCTGTTTCTTTTACCAATTGTTGCGCATTGTTAATGGCAAGATAGGATGCATTGCTCTTTGCAGAACAAGCCAAATAGGTAGCACATTGGCTCAAAATAATTCGTGATTCTGGATAACCAATGGTAGATACTGCTTGAAAGGTGCTATTGGCAATAACCAAAGCAGTTGGGTTTGCATTTCCAATATCTTCGCTGGCAAGAATTAATAACCGTCTTGCAATAAATTTTACATCTTCACCACCTTCAATCATTCTAGCCAACCAATATACAGCAGCATTTGGATCGCTACCACGAATAGATTTTATAAACGCCGAAATGATATCATAATGCTGTTCGCCAGTTTTATCGTATCTAACAGTATTGTTCTGAACTTTTTGTAACACAATGTCGTTTGTAATGGTAATATCATCTGTATTAAAAGATGAAATGATTAATTCAAAGATGTTGAGTAATTTTCTTGCATCACCACCAGAAAGTCGCAATAAAGCTTCCGTTTCATCGAGTTTTATGTTCTTTTGGGAGATTATGTCATCTTTTTCAATGGCACGCTTTAAAAGTGTCTCTAAATCGTTTTTATCAAAAGAATTCAAAATATATACTTGACAACGTGAAAGCAAAGCAGGAATCACTTCAAAGCTTGGATTTTCAGTAGTGGCTCCAATAAGTGTCACCCAACCTTTCTCAACAGCCTGTAATAAAGAATCTTGTTGCGATTTGCTAAACCTATGAATTTCATCAATAAACAATATTGGGTTTTTAGCTGTAAACAAACCACCACTTTGTTTTGCTTTATTGATAACATCTCGCACATCTTTTACACCAGAGCTTATAGCACTTAACGTATAAAAAGGTCTTCCAGATGTTTCTGCAATAATATTTGCCAAGGTTGTTTTTCCAGTTCCTGGTGGTCCCCAAAAAATGAGTGATGGAATCAAACCTTGCTTTATAGATTGTGTTAACGACCCTTTATCACCAACCAAGTGTGATTGACTGATATAGTCATCAAGAGTTTTTGGTCGTAAACGTTCAGCTAAAGGTTGATTCATAGTGTAAAATTAAATGAATTCCATTAAAGGCAAGAATCTTTTAATGACAATTTATCATTAATGTCATTATTGGTCAACTATTTGTAATCTTTAATTAAATTTATCAAATGAGAGATCAAGAACAATTTAAATATACAACAGGAGTTATTGGCTTTCCAGTTTTCTTTGTGCTTTTCTTATGGATTGTATTTTGGTTTGAGGTCCGTTTCGGATTTCGGTTTAATGATTTTGGTATATACCCAAGAACGCTTAGTGGTTTAAAAGGTATCATTTTTAGCCCTTTTATACACAGTAGCATGGAGCATTTGTATCATAACTCTATTCCGCTACTTGTTTTGTCTATGTCATTGTTTTATTTCTACAGAGAAATATCTTGGAAAGTCATTATATACGGAATCCTATTTTCTGGATTTTTAACTTGGTGTATTGGTAGACCAGCAAACCATATTGGAGCTAGTGGTCTCATCTATGTGTTAATGAGTTTTATTCTCTTTAAAGGCATTTTTGCTAAATATTTTAGATTGATTGCACTATCGTTATTAGTAGTTTTTCTCTATGGTAGTATGATTTGGTACGTGTTTCCAGTAAAAGAAAACATGTCATGGGAAGGTCATTTGTCTGGTTTGATTGTGGGATTTGTTTTTGCTTTAATTTTTAGAAAATCTATAGCCAAACCCAAAAAATATAAATGGGAAGAAGAAGACTACAACGAAGATGACGACCCTTTTTTAAAACACTTTGATGAAAATGGCAATTTCATTGAACACATTAAAGAATCTTCTGAAATAGTAGAGGAGAAGTCAAATAAAATTATAATTAACTATCAATTTAAGAAAACAGAAGAAGATTAGCGTCTTTGCCTAACCACTTCATAAAGAAAAGCTCCACAAGCTACAGAAACATTTAGCGATTCAATGTCTCCTAACAGAGGAAGCTTTGCAGTATCATCAGCAAGTTTCAAAATAGAAGGTGTAATGCCTTTACCTTCAGAACCCATTATAATGGCACAAGGTTCTTTAAATGATACATCATACAATGTATTATTGGTTTTTTCAGTGGCAGCAATTACTTTTATACCTGAGGCTTGTAAATGAAACATAGCATCTTTTATGTGGTCTACTTTACAAATAGGAACTTTAAAAACTGCTCCAGCACTTGTTTTTACTGTATCTGCGTTTACTGGTGCTCCGCCTTTTTTCTGAATAATAATGCCGTTAACTCCTGTACATTCAGCAGTTCGTATTATAGCGCCAAAATTTCTAACATCACTTAGTTGGTCAAGAAGTAAGAAAAGAGGATTTTTTCCAGACTCTATGACATTTAGGACTAAGTTATCTAGATCATAAAACTCTATTGGCGAAATTAAAGCAACAACACCTTGATGATTTTTACTGGATAAACGATTGAGTTTTTCTACAGGAACGTAAGATGTATTTATGTCTTCTTTTCTAAGCAAACTTTCCAATTCTTGAAAAAGCTCACCACGAAGTCCCTTTTGCATAAAAACTTTATCAATAGTCTTGCCTGAGTTTATAGCTTCTATAACAGTTCGAATTCCAAAAATTTTGGAGTTAGTATCCATATATTAAAGTTATTATTTTACGGATTAAGAATAAGAATATGTAAAAATAAAAAAAGAGCCTAATTAAAGGCTCTTTTTTTATTTTTATATTAAATACAATTTACATTGCACATAATGTTATTGGTAATAAACCTGCAGGAGTTTCACCTTGTGCGCCTACATAAAGTTCTTCACCACCTGGTCCGTAAACTTCAAAAGAAATTTCACCATATTGATCACCAGGGAATGTCCATGTTGCACTTACTGTGCCGTTAGGAATTGTTACAATATCTGTAGCATCATAATAGTCACCTGTAACACAATCAGGTCCACCTGCAAAAGTTCCTGCAGCAGCACCATAAGGTGAGCACATACCAACTTCCACAATAGTTCCGTCAATGTCTACAGTAATACCACTACCACCATTTCCATCATCAGTTTGCCATCCATCACCATAAGAATCATGCATGTCTACTGTATAATCTCCAGGTTGAGGAGAACAAGTAATTAAAGCATTGTAAGCAAAAGGTGATGAAAAGAATCCACCAGTAATAATACCAGCAGCACTGCTCTTACCAAATGTTCTACCATCAGTTAAATTTAATCGTAATTCAACTGTAAATAAATCACCAGGCTGTACATCAGCAGCAGCTAAACCAGTTGCAGCAAAAATTTCACCATAAGTAGCACTTAACGTTGCTCTTGGTAAACCAACAGGGCCAGTTGTAAATTCAGAAGCGTCGAAAGTTTTTACATATTTATCTGTAGCAACTGAAGTACCATTGTCTGGCGTAAGATCTCTTAATGATACATAGATATCAACACTTTCCATTAAACCACCATCTTGCTCGTCTTGCTCTTCAATAGTAACAATAAAGGCCGAAGTTGGTTCACTTGAGTTTAAAATGGCGTTTTCTACACTAATGGTTCTTAATATAGCACCTTTGCCAAAATCTAGTACATCATATATAGTTCCTTCTTCTGGCTCACAAGATGTGAAAGAAGTAACTAGTAATAATGAAAATAAAATTCTAAATGTGTTTTTCATAATTATTTTTTTTAATATTAATTAGCTGGGTTTGTTACTCCTTGATCCCAGAATACTTGAGTACTTAAATCTGTTTTTTGGTCTATACTAGGATTAGATGAAACTTCATCACCTGGATATAGTACAGATCTAGGGAATAATCCCGGAGCACCTTCAAGAGATCTTGCATACGTTCTTGGGTGTCCAGTTCTTCTTACAAAGTTGAACATATCATTACCAGCACCAAACTGTGCAATAGCCAACTGCTCACCTAAGATATCCATTTTGTCTTTTACAACTGGCCATCCAAAACCATCTAAGGCAGAGGTCATTGGCGCAGCGTTAAAAGCAGCCATTGTTGAAGCAATAAATGATGAAATACGAGCAGGATCCATGGCATTAGCCAATGCAGCACCATCTGCAGCACCATCTAAAGAACCAAATGATTGAACTTTAGCAATTGATTTTGTAATTGCAGCTTCTAGATACGTAGCAGCATTAACAGGATCATTTTCATGTAAATAAGCTTCAGCTCTGTAAAAATCTACAAAAGAAGCTAGCATGATTGGCTCAATACCAGCTCCACCACCTCCGCCACCAAGGGTTACGAAGTTATCATCGTAATTTGCACCACTTGCAGTACCAACTGGTACGTCTGGATTGTCATCAAAAGATCCACCAGCAGGGTAAACACCACTCGCTGTTTTTAAGAAACTATCTGGAGGAGTACCTTCATCGTTACCGTGGCTTCTTCCCCAATAACTCATTTGTACAGAACACCAAATATCTTCATCAGGAGTAAACTCTAAATGAGATGGAACAGTTTGTAATGAACACTGTAAGGTTTCACCATCTGGAGCTTCATCCCAAAGATATACAGTACCACCAATATTTATTAGTGCATAATTCCCTGGAGTTGCCCAACTTTGTCTATACCAATAGAAACGTCTTCTTGGGTCTGGTTCTGGACGTCCAGTATTTGGGTTAAAATCGCCGTAAGTTCCAGCCATTAAGCCCATTAACCAGTTTGAATGGTAAATACTAGATCCATCAGATCTGTAATCAGAATTATAATCAGGGTGACGTGTGTCAGGGCCTAATTCTTGAGTACCATATCTAAACTCCATATCATCAGCGTTACTAGACATAACGTTAGTTGCATTAATAACAGCAGGATAATTACCTACAGTTAAATCTGCACGCATTTTCATGGTGTTAATGTACTTAATCCACTTATCTGAACTACCACCAAAAAACATGTCAGTAGCTGTTCCTGCAGAAGCACCAGTCATATAAGCTTTTGCTTCGTCCAATAGGGCTAAAGCAGCGTCATAAACAGCAGCATCATCATCAAGAGCTGGTGATGGGAATTCTCCTGGGTTATTGGCCTGAGAAAATACAATATCACCTAAATAATCAACTAGGTTCATCATTAAAGTTGCTTGCATTGCTTTTGCAGCACCTAAATGAAATGATAAATCATTGTCAGCTGAATGTGCTAATTCAATTGCTGTAACATCTGGAAGGATGTCAGCGTATAAGTTGTTCCAAGTTGTTGAAACTGTACCAGAACCATAACGAGCAAAATAGTTACGAGTTCCCATTACGTTTACTCTCCCTAAAGTACCACCTTCAAAGTTCAATTCAGCCATTGAATTTTTGAAATCGATTTGGATTCTGTTTAGTAGCAAATCTGGATCTGCAGATGTCAAATCAATCGGATTGGCAAGTTTTTCTAACTCTATGGTCTCGCAAGAGTAGAACATTGTGCCCGAAGCTACTAATGTTAAAATTAAAAATTTATAAATATTTTTCATAATTGTGATTTTATTTATAAGATGCAACTTCTTTTAAAAGGTTGCGTCTAAATAATGTCTTTTTTTTAAGTTATTAGAATGATGCTTTAATACTTAGACCATATCTTTTAGAACTTGGTCCATTTAAGTAATCATACCCTCTACCGTTACCAACACCAATACCAGCAACGTTTGGATCAAAGTTTGCTTTTTCAGGTGTGTTATAAGCGTCATACCACAAGTTGAATCCACTAGCTGTAATAGATAGTGCTCCAAAAGGTGTTTTTTCTAAGAACTTTTCTGGGAATGAATATCCAAAAGAAACTTCTTGTAAACGAACCACAGAACCATCATAGACATTCAATTCAGAAGGACCGAATAAAACGTTGTTAAAGTAATAAGATGAGTTGTTTATCTGTAATAAGTTTGGTCCACCATTAGCTTGTGATACACCTGGAAGGATAAAAGTTTCCCTTCTATCTTCTGGTAATAATCCACGACCTAATAAAGTAGATACTGTTGCAGTATGAATATCACCACCTTTAACATGGCTAATCTGGAATCCTAAATTAAAGTTCTTGTAAGATAAACTATTAATGAAGTTCATTACATAATCAGGGTTTGGATTACCAATTATTGGTGTAATTGTTCTAGATCCTGGAGTACCAATCGGCACTTCGTTACCATCATCATCAAGAGCCATTTGAGAACCAGACACATAATTACCAGAAGTGTCAACTAAAAAGTTACCATCAGCATCTCTTTCAATACGACTACCAATCATAACACCCAATTGTTGACCACGTATTGCAGCATTACCTTGGTTAGTGTAACCAGCGTATATAATTTGGTCATCTTCTTGTTCTGTTACAATTTGCTCACTCTTAGTAAAGTTCATTCTTGAGTTCCAATTGAAACCATTTCCATCATTTTTGAAAAGATCTACTGATAAATCAATTTCCCATCCATCACCTTCAACTTTACCAATGTTAGTTTGCGTAACAGTAAAACCAGTAGACTCTGGTAGAGGCTTATCTACAATTAAATCTGTAGATTTTCTATCAAAATAAGATAAGTTTAACGATACTCTGTTATCTAAGAATTTAGAATCGAAACCAACTTCAAACTCACTGATAAGCTCAGGTTTTAAGTCTGGGTTAGCATTTTCGTTACTAACAGTGTTTGTTACAACACCACCTAAAGCACCACCATTAGCGATTGTAGTTTGATCAACAGTCAATACTGTTGGATATCCACTTGGGAAACCAGCAGAAGTACCAAGACCAGCTCTAAGTTTTAAATAGTTTAATCCTTTACCACTTGCTGATTTAAAACCTTCAAAAGCAGCAGTAGGTAAGAAAGAAGCACTTACACTTGGATAGAATTGGCTATTGTTTTCTGTTGGAAGGTTAGATACCCAGTCATTTCTACCAGAAAACGTAAGGAACGCATAATTGTCCCAGTCAAAAGTAGCTTCACCAAATACACCAATAATGTTTCTAAAGCTATAAGCTTGAATAGGTTGCTGTGTCGTAAAGTTTGAATGAGCCATTAAACCAAATACAACCTGTCCTGAACTCGCAACACCTTTTCTGTCAAATTCTCTTGAACGGCTTGTTGCACCAACTGTAAAAGTAACACCAAGTTTTTCATCGTTTGTTAAGTTGTAGTTACCACCTAAAGCAACGAAATGATCCCAGATACTTACGTTGTTATCAAATGTAACATACTCTCCAAAGATATTTGAGTTAAACTCAACTCCGTTTTTGTTTGATTGTCTAAGGTTTCTTTCATTGTACCAGTCAACACCTGCACGATACGTAATGTTTAAGTTATCATTAAACTCATACATTAAGTTTGCAGTACCAAAAATTCTGTTTGTTAATTGACCACTTTGTGCGTTTGCAACAGTCCATCTTGGGTTAATGATATCATTACCATTACGATAGTAGATAGAACCTCCTGTTTCAGGGATAGTATATGGTAAGCCCATTAAATCCACGTTTCTTGGCGTAAAGAATACGTTACCAAATACCGAGTTACCACCAACTCCACCATTACCTTCAGAGGCTGCAACTGGAGGAGAAACCACATCGTTTCTTGAGTAGTTTAAAGAAGCATTGATTGTAAAGTTGTTAGTCAATTTAGCACGACCACCAACAGATAAAGTGTTTCTTCTTACTTTGTTTCCAGGTGTAAACCCTTGCTCATCTAAGTGACCATAGTTAACGTTGTAAGAGAAATTACCATCAGTAGAGGCACCTCTTATGTTTAATGACGTATTGCTTACAGCACCGGTTCTAAAGAAGTTTTTAACACTTTCATAAGGTCTCCAGTCATAACGCTGACCTGTATACGTTTGATTTAATTCGTTTTGTCCAAGTAATAAGTTGTTCAAAAAGTTTGAAGATCCGTATGGATGCTCAACGGTTCCGTTAGCATCAATTAATCCTGCTGGGTCATTTAAATAACCATCTGGACCATCAGGAAAAAATCCTGGTCCCCAGTTAGAGTAGAACCATCCAAAAGATTGGTCAAAACCTCCACCATATTTGCTTTGGTAATCTGGTAAAGAAGCAATCTCATTTAAGAAGAATGATTGGTTAACTGTAATTTCAGTCTTTTTAGGACCAGCAGCTCCACCAGCACCAGACTTAGTAGTAATTACGATTACACCGTTTCTACCAGCAGTACCATATAAAGTAGCAGCAGCCAAACCTTTAAGTACGTTAACACTTGCAATGTTGTTTGGGTCTAAATCCAAGAATCTTGAAGAACCAATATTTCCAGAAGAAAAGCTACCTCCAGGGTTAGTAGTGTTACTATCACTACTAAAAGGTACACCATCAACCACAAATAATGCTTGGTTACTTCCTGTAATAGAGCTATAACCTCTAATTACAACATTTGTAGCAGAACCTGAAGTACCACTTTGAGAAGTTATTTGAACACCTGAAGCTTTTCCAGATAATACTCTGGCAACATCACCTTCTGTACGCTGCTCAAGTTCTTCAGCACTTACTTCACTAACGGCATAACCAAGAGCCTTTTTCTCTCTCTTGATACCTTGTGCAGTTACAACTACCTCATCAAGTACAGCTGCGTCTTCCTCCATGGTTACGTTAATAGTATTGGCAGCTCCAACAGTTTGCTCAACTGTTTTTAGACCTACGTAAGTAAAGGTTAAAATGTTTCCCACACTTGCATTGATGCTGTAGTTTCCATCAAAATCAGTTTGAGTTCCATTTGTAGTTCCCTTTACAATAATATTAACCCCAGGAAGAGGCATTCCAGAATTATCTGAAACTGTTCCTGAAATTGTTTTTTCCTGTGCAAATGTAAATTGCACAACAAACGCCAGTAATAGCGTTAAAATTCCACTAAACTTTGTTTTCATTTTATAATTTATTTGAATTAGTCTACGCCAAAAATCATAATAAAAAGTTAATAAAGCAATTATTATTTGCTAAAATTTTAATTTTTTTTTGGAAAACCTCTATTAAAACTAAAGGTTTTGTTAAAATATGGCGTTAAGACTGAGGTGAATTTTAGAATTTGAGAGCTTGAAATTTTGATTTTCACTCTTTCCGTTAGCATAATTTAATTTAAGCAAACCTGCTTTTGTAAGGATGCCGAATCCAAATCCAAAACCGAATAATTTTTCTTTTGCATCAGTCACTTTGTTTTCAAAATAGGCAGCATCAGTTATACTGTGTAGGTAAATGCTAGAGTTTAGCCTGAATCGGTATTCAAAATTTATTAAGCCATAATGAGAAGCCAACAAACTGTTTTCTTCAAAGCCTCTTATGGAATTTATACCACCAAACCTAAACAATTCATTTACAAAATAACTGTCTGAAAAAAGTGCTTTGGCATTGGCTTTAATAAAAAAACTATTTTTCTCATCAAGATTTAAAATTTTAGAGATTGTTAGTTTTGTTTCTAATTGCTGCTCGTTTAAAACATCAGATGTTCTTTTTCCTGTACCTAAGGACGCATCAATTATGAAATCAGTTGGAAAAAGATAATCATATAATACAGGTTTGTTAAAGATGTATCGAATTTTATAAAATATAGAACTGTAATCACTAATGTTGGTTGTTGTGTTTTCATCTAATAAGTTATTTGATTGTACGGCATTTATTCCAGCTAATAATTTGTGTCTAGAATTAAGCTGGTAAAAAACGCTTGCTTCTTGATTTACTGTTGTGAAGGTGGAATCTTTTTTGAAAATGTTTAATCCTAATTCGGTGCCCAACGGCAATCCAAACAGATAGGGCAGGGTTAAATTGGCATCAAATGTTTTTTGGTCATTTTCATCACTTTTATATTGAATTAGAAATTGTTCCCCATAATTTAAGTTATTCACTAGATTCAAGTTCAAATAACCATCAAACTCAATTTTATTTGTGCTTTCGTTAGTGCCAAAACCTAAAAACCCATCAAAAGTATTGCTCTTTGTTTTTTCAAGATATAAATATAAGGTTGTAGAGTCTTTAGTAAACAAAACTTCAGGCGATTTAGTTTGATTTGAAAATCTCAAATCATTAAGACGTTCAGTTTTCTTTTTTATGTTTGTTAAATTGAATTGTTGTTCTCTCTTTATTTTTAAAAAATGTTTAATGTACGATTTTGGGAATTGCTCGTACCCTTTAACAATAATATTGTCAATGGTTCTTTTTGAAGTGCTGTCAACAAATAAATCTGCTTGTAAATTAGTGGCATCTTTCTTTTCAATATTGTTTAAATTGAATTTTGCAAAAGGAAGTCCTTTATTAGTGAGTTCGGTATTTATAATCTCTAGGGTTGATTCTATTTTCGGAATTGGCAACACAAAATAAACATCGTTAAAGTTTGCTGAAACACGTTTAATTAAATCATCAGGAATTAAATTTTTATCATAATATATATATATGGTATAAAACCGCTGTTTTAAGTTAAATATAGTTTGGTAAGCAGAGTCGTTAATTTTTTCAGTCTGAACAAGTTCATTTTCAATATATCCTATATTTTGTAATCTTTTATTAAAGAGTAAAACTTCTTCATTTAAAGTCTTATAGTTATTGAACGAGTTTTTATAAGTTAAAGAATCAATAATTTTTGTTTCCGATTCATTACTCCCTAATATTTTTAAAGTAAGATTTTGAGCTAATGAAGAAGTATAACTTAGTGTCCATGTAATAAATAGAAATGCAAAATGGCGAAAGTTGCTCAAAGTTCAATTTTTATGTAAATCTAACGGAAAATGAAAAGAAATAATATAACGATGAAATTAAATTTGAAATAAGTTTTAAAATTAATCAATTATGGTTTGAATAATTCATTTTAATTTCTACCTTTGCAGCCCTCTAACAAGAGGGTTTTAAAATTATATTATAAAATAATATGCCAACAATTTCACAATTAGTAAGAAAAGGAAGAGCCAAAATAACTAAGAAGAGTAAATCGGCTGCTTTAAATTCTTGTCCTCAAAGACGTGGAGTTTGTACACGTGTTTACACAACAACACCAAAAAAACCTAACTCAGCAATGCGTAAAGTTGCAAGGGTAAGGTTGACAAATGGTAATGAAGTAAATGCTTACATTCCAGGAGAAGGACACAATTTACAAGAGCACTCGATAGTATTAGTTAGAGGTGGAAGGGTAAAAGATTTGCCAGGAGTTAGATATCACATTGTACGTGGTGCTTTAGACACAGCAGGTGTTGAAGGACGTACGCAACGTAGATCTAAGTATGGTGCAAAACGCCCTAAAAAGTAATTAAAAACTTTAAGAAGAAGACATGAGAAAAAGAGCAGCGAAAAAAAGACCGCTTTTACCAGATCCACGATTTAACGATCAGTTAGTAACTCGTTTTGTTAACATGATGATGTGGGACGGAAAGAAGTCAGTAGCTTTTAAAATTTTCTACG
Organism: Bacteroidia bacterium; assembly: GCA_030429955.1. Classification (GTDB taxonomy): domain Bacteria; phylum Bacteroidota; class Bacteroidia; order Flavobacteriales; family Flavobacteriaceae; genus CAJQLB01. The sequence goes on along the minus strand of JAUIGO010000024.1, from coordinate 87 downwards.
ATGCAATTGATATTGTAGAAGAAAAGAAAAACAACGACGAAAAAACAGCCTTGGAAACATGGAAAGATGCTTTGTCAAACGTTATGC